>CAZMRS010000031.1:0-11404 GCA_964568435.1 uncultured Boseongicola sp.
CCACATCTGTACAGGCCTCTCAGGCTTTCTGATATCCAGTGGGCGCGCCCCTACCGAAAAAGCGAAAGCGGCCACATCCTGCCTGATGGTGTCGTATGAGCATTGTCGAGCGTATCGGCCTTGCGGCCCTACAAAGGATCGACCCCGAAGTCGCGCATGGTCTCGCGCTTAAGGCGCTCAAGACGCCCTTTGCGCCCAACTTGGATCCGCCGACGTCACCTGCTCTCGCCACCAAGCTTGCAGGATTGAATCTGCCCAATCCAGTCGGACTTGCGGCGGGTTTCGATAAGAATGCGGAAGCCATCGCGCCCCTCATGCGATCAGGCTTCGGTTTTCTGGAGGTCGGTGCTGCCACGCCTCGCCCCCAGCCCGGAAACCCAAAACCTCGCCTGTTCCGCCTGACTGAGGACCGCGCTGCCATCAACCGGTTCGGCTTTAATAATGACGGTGTCGAAGCCATTGCCGACCGCCTCGCCAACAGGCCGAAGAACATCCCCGTTGGACTAAACCTTGGGGCTAACAAAGACAGCGGCGACCGGGCGCGCGACTACGTCGAGGTGATGCGCATTGCGGCACCGCACATCGACTTTGCCACCGTCAACGTTTCGTCGCCAAACACCGAGAAACTCCGCGATCTACAAGGTCGCGAAGCACTCGCGGCGCTCTTGGAAGGTGTCATGGAGATCAAAGGCAAAACGCCAGTCTTTCTCAAGATTGCACCCGACCTGTCCGACGCCGAAATTGCCGAGATCGCTGAAGTCGCGGCCAACACAAAAGTCGACGCCATCATTGCCACCAACACAACACTTGATCGCGCGGGCTTGCAAAGCCGCCACAAGGATGAAACCGGCGGTCTGTCGGGCCGTCCCCTCTTCGCAAAGTCAACTCGTGTGCTGGCGCGCCTCTACCTGGAGACAGACGGAGCCATACCATTGATTGGTGTTGGTGGGATAACTTCCGCCGCGGATGCCTACGCCAAAATTCGTGCTGGCGCGTCCGCAGTCCAGCTTTATACCGCGATGGTTTATTGGGGCATGTCTCTTATTCCACGCATCGTGCATGGGCTGGATGAAATGATTGCCCATGATGGGTTTGTACATGTCTCCGACGCCGTCGGCTCTGCCGCAAAGGACTACACATGACCGTTACGATCTGGCATAATCCGCGCTGCTCCAAATCGCGCCAAACACTCTCAATCGTTGAGGAAAACTCCAATGAAGTGGATGTTCGCCACTACCTTCAGGACCCGCCGAGCAGTGCCGAAATTGAAAACGCGCTCCGACTGCTGGGTATCCCAGCCGCACAGCTTCTAAGACGGGGCGAGAAGCTGTTCAAAGACCTCGGCCTGAAAGACGTATCCGACGAAGGCGCGCTCATAGCGGCCATGGCGACACACCCGATCCTTATAGAACGCCCGATTGTGTTTGCAGACGGCGCTGCGCGGATTGGACGCCCTCCGGAAAGCGCGCTCGATATCCTTTAGGCGGCGGCCCTCTCCAGCGCTGGGTACTTCACACCCAAGGTTACTCCTCGTGCCACAAACGAAATAAGCAGTGCAGCCCAAAGCCCGTGATTGCCAAAGGCGGGGACCAGGACCCAAACAGCAACGGCATATACTGCGGATGAGATCACCTTCATATTGCGCATATCAGCGGTACGTGTTGCTCCGATGAAAATCCCGTCGAGCATCCAACACGCCAACCCAAGAACGGGTGCCCAAATCATCCAAGGCAGGTAAATCCGCGCCTCGCTTCGAACCTCTTCCGACGTCGTCATCAAGTCGATCATCGTTGGCCCGAACAGCCAGATCCCCAGTGCAACAGCGATCATAATCCACGCGCTCCAAAGTGATGTGAGCAATGCTCCCCGCCGTAGACGCGCGACGGACTTTGCGCCCATCGCCTGCCCTACCAGAGCCTCGGCCGCGAAGGCGAATCCATCCAAGGCGTAAGCCGTGACATGCAAGAACTGCAAAAGCACCTGATTGGCCGCAAGTGGCACATCACCGAAATCCGCGCCAAGAAACAGGAACGAGACAAAGATCGCTTGTAGCAACAGAGATCGGATCAAGATGTCGCCGTTGACAGAGGCCATTCGGACAAGCCTAGACCGGTCCAATACCCGCACGCGTTCGCGCCAAAACGGTCGGGCAAAGGCCGCGCGACAGAACCAAAGCCCAACCGCCAGACCCGACCACTCTGCGAGGAACGTGGCGATCGCCACACCTTCGACGCCCCAGCCCAGACCGAGAACGAACAAAAGATCCAACACAATATTGAGGCCATTCATCCAAACTTGGATGACCAGGACTGCCCGTGTTTTCTCGGCAGCAATAAGCCAGCCTGTAATTCCATAAAGCGCAATCGCGGCTGGGGCGGACCAGACGCGAATAGCCATGTAGTCACGCGCAAGCGTTTCCACCTCGGGCGAGGCCGGAGAAATCTGAAACGCTCCCGCGAACAACAAGCTCTGAAAGATAATCACGGCCAAACCGCCGCCAAACCCAATCAGCAGGGCTCGTGACAGTAGCGCATCAGCTTCTGCTTGATCTCTTGCTCCAAGCGCCTGACCGGTCAGGCCGACAGTTCCCATCCGCAGAAAGCCGAACACCCAATAGATGGCAGACAAGATGATGGCACCAATACCAACGGCGCCGATGGGGACCGGGTCCCCGATCTGGCCGACAACCCCGGTATCCACCAACCCCAAAATCGGAACTGTCGCATTCGACAATACGATCGGCACCGCAATCCCGAGCACACGTTTATGCGTGATCGGACGATCATCGACCGCCGACGACGTGTCCGTCACCTGGAGTCCTCTACAACTGAGGGCATCAAAAAGTGGCCTGTACCTTGCGCAAACAACCGGCTTCGATTGTCTTGCCAAGCCTCGACATGGACACTCGCATAACGTCGACCTGACCGATTAACCCGGGCACGTGCATACGCGTCTCTGGGTAACCCCGAACGTAGGTAGTCGACTGTGAAATCAATCGTCTTGGGGAGTCGCGGCATTGTCTCGGTGCTTAGATCTTCTACGTCGAGCCTGCCGCTTTCGATCTCACCCCAAAGCGCCTGCCAACCGAGTTCGATAATAGCCGTGGTTTCCAAAAAAGCGGCCGTCACGCCACCGTGGATGGCCGGAAGCATCGGGTTACCAATGATCGCTTCATCAAAATTCAGAACAGCGGTGAGTTCGTCCCCGCGCCGATCAAACGTGATGTTGAGAAACTTCATATAGGGAACGCCGTCTACCAGCGTTGCCAGTGCGCGATCGCGACGTTCTTTCACGACCTGGATGGGCTCTGGGCGTCTCATGTCCCGCTTCCTATCAACTCTATCGTGAAAGCACCCGATGCCGTCGCCACCGGGTTTTTGCGGTCGTCGTCCATCGCAAAGGCGCGAACGAAGGCCACAGTGCGTGTGATGTGGTAGCACTCCGCTTTCGCCAACAAGTTCTGTCCGGGAGAGGCCCCCCGCATGTAGTCGATCCGCAAGTCCAAAGTCGCGGTCACGCCCGGGTTCGCGGGATGCGCCATCACGGCGGCTCCGCAACAGGTGTCCATAAGGGTCGAGACCGCTCCACCATGCACGACGCCGGTTTGCGGATCGCCAATCAATCGGGTGTCGTATGGCATCGATAGCTCGGCCGTACCGTCCCCGATATCCACGAACTCCATACCGAGCACGCGGGCATGCGGGATACTTTCAATGAACTGGCGCGCCACCTTGGCCCGACGATCCTCCGCCACGTCATTCTCCTTGCAGTTCCAAACGTTCAATCAGCCGCGCTTCGCCGTTGCAACCCCACCTGAGGATATAACATTGATCCAGTCAAAAACCCGCAGTACGCTTCCAATAGGGGAGAGGGCTTATGCCTGAGGAACGATTGAATTTTAAAGAGATGTGCGCACGGTTCGACGTGACTCCGCGCACCCTGCGGTACTATGAGTACATCGAGCTTCTTGCCCCCGAAAAGGAAGGCCGCTCGCGTTTTTATGGAACCCGTGAAATTGCGCGCATGACGTTGATCCTTAGGGGCCGTCGTTGGGGATTCAGTCTTGAAGAGATCCGCCAGTGGCTGTTGATCTATGAAGAAAAAGGCACCAACGAGCAATATCGCGAGTTCGTTCGTTTAGCAAACCGCCAACTGGACGTCTTGGATGCGGAAATGAAAACGCTTGAAACCACGATCAAGGATTTGAAGCGTGCTCGATCAGACGTTCTGAAGTCTCTCGAACCGTAAGCGTTTCGCGAAAGCAACGTTACGTCACTTTCTTTCACATTCTCGCATCGGGACTTATGACGCGACGTTCTTCTTACGTTAACGTCAACGTCACTTGCGGGTGATGCGCTGCATGGGCATGTCAGCGCTACAGCCGCATAGCTTCACAGCTTTCGGAGGATATTGATGACCGAGACACACTTAACAATTCGCCAGATGTGCGATGCCTATGACGTGACACCGCGCACGCTACGCTTTTACGAGGCTAAGGAACTGCTTTCCCCAATCCGTCAAGGCACTCGCCGTTTCTATACACGTCGCGAGCGCGCGCGCCTGAAGCTCATCTTGCGCGGAAAACGCTTTGGTTTCAGCCTTGAAGACATCAGGCAACTTCTCGACCTGTACGACACGTCAAACCAGAACATCGCGCAGATGAAGCGCGCGTACGAACTCGCGCAAGAGCGTTTGGGTGACATGAAGCGCCAGCGTTCAGAACTCGACGTTGCGATCGAAGATCTTGAGCAACAAATTGAATGGGGCAGACAGTCGATCGCCTCATTGACGTCCGCGTCAAGCACAGCCGCAGAATAACATCCAAACGCCACGGAGGTTCCCAACATGCCCAGTTTCACGCCCCCCGTAAAAGACATTCAATTCCTACTTCACGACGTGCTGAAAGTCTCAACCAGCGACACGCCAGGTTACGACGAACTTGAAGCGGACTTTACGGGTGCCGTTCTCGAGGAAGCCGGGAAGATTGCGGCAAATGTTCTGCAGCCGCTGAACAGCGTCGGCGATCAGGAAGGCTGCAAACTGGAAAATGGTGTCGTTCGGACGCCGACCGGGTTCAAGGAAGCTTTCAAACAAATGGCCGACGGCGGGTGGACCGGACTTGATTGTGATCCGGAGTACGGTGGTCAGGGCATGCCGCATTTGCTGAACACGGCAACAGGAGAACTTTTCTCTTCCGCCAACATGGCTTTCCAAATGTATGTGGGCCTGACGCACGGCGCGGCATCGGCCCTACATGCACACGGCTCCGACGAGCAGAAAGCAACCTACCTGCCAAAGCTCTACTCGGGCGAATGGACGGGAACGATGAACCTGACTGAACCACACTGCGGCACAGATCTTGGGCTGATGCGGACAAAAGCCGAGCCGCAAGACGACGGCAGCTACAAAATTACGGGCCAGAAAATCTGGATCTCGGGTGGAGAAAACGACCTGGTCGACAACATCGTCCACCTTGTATTGGCCAAAATCCCCGGCGGCCCCGAAGGCGTGAAAGGCATCTCGCTCTTTGTCGTACCGAAGTTCCTTGTCAACGAGGACGGCACCCTCGGTAACCGCAACGCGGTTTCCTGCGGTGGACTGGAAGAAAAAATGGGCATCCACGGAAATGCCACATGCGTTATGAACTATGATGGCGCGACCGGTTGGCTCGTTGGAGAAATGCACAAGGGCATGCGGGCCATGTTCACCATGATGAACGAAGCACGTCTCTCTGTTGCGCTTCAGGGGTACGCGCAGGCCGAAGTCGCCTATCAGAACGCGCTAGGTTTCGCGCGCGACCGCCTTCAAGGGCGTGATGTGACCGGAGTGAAAAATCCGGATGGCCCGGCTGACCCAATCATCGTTCACCCGGACGTACGCCGAAATCTTCTCGATCAAAAGTCTATCGCTGAAGGTGGCCGTGCCCTCGTCTACTGGGGCGCCAGCATGATCGACCGCTCGCAGCGCATGGGTGACGAGGATGCCGAGGCGATGATCTCGCTTCTAATTCCAGTGATGAAGGGTTTCCTGACTGACAAAGGCTTCGAGGCAACAGTGCTTGCTCAGCAAACCCTTGGCGGATCGGGATTCACCAAGGAATGGGGTCTTGAGCAATTCGTCCGCGATGCGCGTATCGCAATGATTTACGAAGGCACAAACGGCATTCAGTCACTTGATCTGGTGGGGCGCAAGCTCGGGCAGAACGGCGGCAAGACGATCATGGCATTTTTCGATCTCGTGAAATCCTTCATCAAAGAAAACGAAGGCGACGCAACACTCAAAGCGCAGTTCCTTGACCCATTGAAAGCGGCATCGAAGGATCTCCAAGCCGCTGCGATGTACTTCATGTCCGACGGGATGAAGAACCCGAACAATGCGCTCGCCGGGTCGTACGACTTCATGCACCTCTTTGGTCATGTCGCGACGGGTTTGATGTGGGCACAAATGGCCAAAGCGGCGAAAGCTGCGCTGGACAGCGGCGCCTCTGATACCGACTTCTACACGGCAAAGATTGAGACAGGGCGTTATTACATGGCACGCCAGTTGCCGATGACGGGCACGCATCTCGCCCGCATTCAATCGGGCGCCGATCCTGTCATGTCGCTTGACGCGGCCAACTTTTGACCCAACGACCAGCCGATTTTGAAAGGCCGCTATACTGGGCGGCCTTTTGCTCGTCCCTATGCAAGACAATGTGACCGAGGCGCTAGCTTTCGGTATTTCCGTTGTCTCACCGGTGTCTTACCTTGAAGTGGTAAATTAAGGACCCAGGACAAGAGTATCATGCCCAAACGCCTCCGCCTCACGCGCCGATTTCCCGTAGCAATGACAGAAGACGGGTATCGTCAATTAAAGAAATTCGCTGGAGAAGCCGGACTGGATGAAGGTGAGGCGTTGAGCTTTCTTTTCGAGAACTTTTCATCGGTCATGGATCACGAGAAGCTAGCGACTCGACTAAGATTGTTTAACGCTGAACTAGATTCGAGAAAGCGATAATAATGCATAAATTCAGATATTTAACTCTCGCCTTAGCGACCTCACTTCTTTTGACGTCGAGTGCATTCGCCCTGGAGGCCTCCGACAAGACCCGTCTTGAAACAACACTTTCCACCTATGCCGCAGCTCTTGAGAATGCAGACTACGTTGCTGTCGTAAACGCCCTGCCACCAGCAGTCATCGAACTGATTTCGCAGGAAGCAAAACTTTCACCAGAAGTCATTCGCCAATCCATCACGGCGCAGATGTCCTCCGTGATGTCAGAAGCAGTCATACATAGCTTTACGATGGACACGTCCACGATGACGTCTGGAGAAACTGCATCCGGAATGAATTACGCTTTCTTGCCCACCGAAACCGTGATTTCTCAGGCAGGCGGTGAGCCGCAGAATGTTGAAACGACAACCCTTGCGATAGATCAGGACGGCGTCTGGTATCTCATGCGCATCGAATACCCATCACACTATGATTTTGTTCGCACAGCCTATCCTGAGTTTCAGGATGTGGCATTGCCCGAGTGATGATCGAAGGTTCAACATGACAATAAGACTTCACTGCTTTGGAGAAAGCGGCAACAGCTACAAGGCCGCTCTACCCTTAGAGCTTTCTGGGTTGGATTGGGAACCCGTTTTCGTCGATTTCTTTAATGGGGCCGCTCGCACCTCCGAGTATGCCGAACTGAATGTAATGGCCGAGGCCCCGGTTCTTATCGACGGCGACGTCCGCCTCACTCAATCCGGTGTGATCCAGCAATACGTGACTGAAAAGACCGGCAAGTTCGGTGGCGAAACGATCGATGAAGGTCGCGAGGTCCTGCGCTGGGTGCTTTGGGACAATCACAAACTTTCAAGCCAGATCGGCATGACGCGTTTCCTTATGAACTTTCTCGTTCCCGAGAAACGGCCAGAACAGGTGATCGCGTTCATGCAGGGACGTCTGAGGGCCGCCTACAGTGTATTGGAATCCCATTTAACGTCACGTGATTTCATAGTTGGTCGCAACGTCACAAATGCAGATCTCTCTTGCTGTGGCTATCTGTATTACCCGGAACCCTTTGGTTTCACTCGCGCGGACTGGCCCAACATTGACCGCTGGCTCACGCGAATTTCGGAACTCCCAGGGTGGAAACACCCATACGACCTGATGCCCGGCTCACCAGCAGATCGGGCCTGACAACGAAGGAAGACCTGATGCGCGACGCCTATATCTACGACGCAGTCCGCTCGCCTCGCGGCAAGGGCCGCGCGAACGGTAGCCTGCACGAGGTGACCCCCGCCAAATTATCGGCAGACATGTTGAATGCACTGGCGGAGCGCAACAACCTTGAGGGTCATGCCGTCGAAGACGTCATCTGGGGCAATGCTACGCAGGTAAAAGAGCAAGGCGGCTGTCTGGCGCGAACGGCTGTGTTGGCGTCCGATCTCGACGAACGCATCCCCGGCCTATCTATCAACCGCTTCTGTGCATCCGGCATGGAGGCCGTAAACCTCGCAGCCAACCAGGTCAAAGGCGGAGCAGGAGACGGCTACATTGCCGGCGGCGTCGAATGCATGAGCCGCGTGGCAATGGGCTCGGATGGCGCAGCTATTGCTGTCGATCCATCCATCGCAATGAACACCTACTTTGTACCACAGGGCATCTCTGCAGATATAATCGCCACTGAATACGGCATTTCCCGTGATGACGCCGATGCCCTTGCAGTTGCCAGCCAAGATCGCGCGGCAAAGGCTTGGGAGGAAAACCGCTTCGCCAATTCGATTGTGCCGATCAATGACATGAACGGGCTGCCTATCCTCGACCACGACGAATACATGCGCCCCGGCACTGACATGCAGGCGCTTGGCGCGCTAAAACCTGCATTCAAGGATCAGGGCGAAGTCATGCCCGGTTTTGATGCAGTCGCGATGCTCAAGTATCCGCATCTGGAAAAGATCAAACACATTCACCACGCTGGTAACTCTTCGGGCATCGTAGATGGGGCTGCAGGCGTTCTCATCGGTTCAAAAGAGTTTGGCGAGGCGCACGGATTGAAACCACGCGCCGTTATTCGTGCCACGGCCAAGATCGGCACTGACCCGACCATCATGCTCACTGGTCCAGTGCCTGCGACCGAAAAGATCCTCAACGACAGCGGTATCTCGATCAGCGATATCGACCTATTTGAAGTGAACGAGGCTTTTTCGTCCGTTGTCCTTCGATTCATGCAGGCGTTCGACGTCGACCACGACAAACTGAACGTCAACGGCGGTGCGATTGCCATGGGGCACCCCCTTGGAGCGTCAGGCGCGATCATCATCGGTACATTGCTGGATGAAATGGAACGTGCAGACAAAACTCTCGGTCTTGCCACACTATGCGTCGCGTCCGGCATGGGCGCGGCCACCATCATCGAACGCGTGTGAGGAGCTGTCCAAATGACTGACTTTACTTACGAGCTCCACGAAGACGGCATCGGCGTGATTACTTGGGACGTTCCCGCGAAATCAATGAACGTGCTGAGCCGCGATGCGTTCTCGCTGATCGACGATCTGGTGACCGCAGCCATCGAAGATGAAAACGTCAAAGGCATCATTATCACCTCTGGCAAGGATACCTTCGCCGGCGGTATGGACCTGAATACGCTCGCCACGATCAAGCATGAAGGCGGCGACGCTCCGGCCAAAAGCCTTTTTGATTTCACCATGAACGGCCACCGTATCCTGCGAAAACTGGAACGCGCCGGTATGGACGAGAAGACCAACAAAGGCGGCAAGCCGGTTGCCTGTGTCATTCCCGGTCTTTGCGCAGGCATAGGAACAGAGATCGCGCTTGCCTGCCATCGCCGCTTTATGACCGACAACCCCAAAGCCAAAATTGGCCTCCCGGAAATACTCGTTGGTCTTTTCCCCGGCGGCGGCGGGACGACCCGTTATTCCCGCATGGTCGGCGCAATGGCAGCCGCACCTGTTCTTCTTGAAGGCAAAATGCTGGACCCAAAGAAGGCCAAATCCGCTCAACTGGTTGACGAAATTCACCCGAGCGATGACCTGATGGTGCGCGCAAAAGAGTGGATCTTGTCTGCATCCGATGCCGACATCGTCAAACCCTGGGACCAGAAGGGGTGGAAGATGCCCGGTGGCGCACCCTACCACCCGCAAGGTTTCATGACCTTTGTCGGGGCCTCCGCCATGATCAACGGCAAAACCAAGGGCGTCTATCCCGCTGCCAAGGCACTCTTGTCGTCTATTTACGAGGGCGCTCAAGTTCCGTTCGACACGGCCCTTAAGATCGAAGCGCGCTGGTTCACATCCATCCTGATGAACCCGTCGTCAGAGGCGATGATCCGCTCGCTCTTTGTGAACAAGCAAGCTCTCGAAAAAGGCGCCAACCGACCAGAAGTCGCCGACGAAACGGTCAAAAAGGTCGGCGTCCTTGGAGCTGGCATGATGGGTGCAGGCATCGCCTATGTCGCCGCCAACGCTGGCATCGAGGTTGTCCTCATCGACCGCGATCAAGAAGCGGCAGATAAGGGCAAATCCTACTCGGAAGGCATCCTCGACAAAGGCATTTCACGCCGCAAAGTCACCGAAGAGAAGAAGACCACGGTTCTCAGCCGTATAAATGCAACGACCGATCTTGATGCACTGAAGGGCTGCGATCTCATCGTTGAAGCAGTCTTCGAAGACCCCAAAGTGAAAGCCGAGATGACTGCCAAGGTCGAACCAATCATTGGCGACCAAGCAATCTTTGCGACCAACACCTCGACCCTTCCAATCACCCAGCTTGCCAAAGCCAGTGCGCGTCAAGAGCAGTTCATCGGCATCCACTTCTTCTCGCCGGTCGACAAGATGCTACTCGTCGAGATCATCAAAGGCGTTGAAACCGGAGACCGTGCGGTGGCAAAGGCCCTCGATTTCGTCCGCCAGATCAAAAAGACGCCTATCGTCGTCAATGACGCGCGTTTCTTCTACGCCAATCGCTGCATCCTGCCCTACGGCAGAGAAGGCGTGTACATGGTCAGCGAGGGTGTCGAACCGGCGTTGATCGAAAACGCTGCAAAGATGCTCGGTTTCCCTCTTGGGCCGCTGCAATTGATCGACGAAACCTCAATCACACTAAACGCCAGTATTTCGCGCGCCACAAAGGCCGCAATTGGTGATGCTTACAAGGACGAAGCCACCGACGAAGTGCTGTTCTGGCTTGAAGATCAGGGGCGTCACGGTCGCAAAGCGAAGGGCGGGTTCTATGCTTACGACGATGCGGGCAAGCGTACGGGAACTTGGGATGGTCTAAATGAAAGGTATCCACTACTTGCCGACCAGCCCAGTCTGACAACTGTTCAACATCGCCTCATGATGGCTCAGGTCCTGGAAGCCGTGCGCGCATTCGAAGATGGGGTACTCACCGATATCCGCGAAGGTGATGTAGG
>CAZMRS010000032.1:0-11244 GCA_964568435.1 uncultured Boseongicola sp.
CTGCGCCACCTGCGATGACGGCGACCATCAGAATTCCGACACCACGTACGCGCACCGTCAACCGAACGTAAGCCATGACAAGCGCGTGAAACCCCGATGCAACGTGATCTATGCCCCACAAGTGCATTGGCTTGCGATCGTCAGACCTCAACAGGCGGCTAGATAGTGCTGGGATGACGGTTACCGCGACCAATAGCGACAAGAGAACAGATACCGAGATCGCCACTGCAATGTCCCGGAACAGCTGCCCCGCTTCCAGTTCCATGATTAGGATTGGTATGAATACGAGGACCGTGGTCAGCGCCGAAACCAGAATTGCGCCCCAAACCTGCCGCGCGCCTTGATAGGCTGCCTCTCGCCTGCTGAGACCCGCTTCCCGAAGTCTGAAGATGTTTTCGAGAACAACGATTGCGGCATCCACGATCATGCCGATGGCAAACGCGATGCCAGCAAGGGAAATCACGTTGAGCGTTCGGCCCGTCAAAGCCATGACAACAAAGGTTGCCACGATTGAGACCGGGATCGCGAGCGATACGATTAGCGTCGCACGAGGGCTTCGCAAGAAAAGCAGCAGGATTAGCGCGGCAAGACCTGCGCCGATCCATATGTTTTGCACAACAAGGTCTATCGCGCCTTGGATGTATATCGTTTCGTCGTAGACGAGGTCGGCGATGAGACCAGCGTTCGCAAGCGGGCCAGCTTGCAACTCATCAAGAACAACACGCAATTCTTCCATAGTGCTGATGACGTTGGCACCTGCTTCGCGCACCACGTTGAACGCGAGCCCGGCCTCGCCTTTGAAACGAAGACGGGTTGTTGACTCGCGATAGGCGAAGCTTACCTCAGCGACATCGCTGACGCGGACGCGGCCGCTCTCACCTTGAGCGACGCCTGATCGAAGGACGACATTTTCGATAGCTTCCTCGGTATTCAGGCTGCTTTCGGTACGCACCACATAGCGTCGTTTGCCTTCGTCAACATCGCCCGCCGAGATCGAAATGTTCTCACTTCTGAGTTTTCGAACAACTTCCGGCACGGTCAGCCCGAACCGAGATAGCCGTTGAGGATCAATCACCACCTGAAGTTCGCGCGATGTGCCGCCGAACACGTTAACTGCCGAGACGCCCTCGATGCGCTCGACCCGGTCCTTCACCACGTCTTCCAGAAAGTCGCCATAGGTCGGCATTGAGCGCGAGTTGCCTTCGGCCGCGGTCAGAAGAACCCATGCGATCGGGCTGTCGTCCGAGCCTGACGTGTTCAACGTTGGCTCGCTCGCCTCATCCGGATATCCGCCGACGCGGTCCAGACGGTTGGAGACCAACAGAAGCGACTGGCTCATGTCAGTGCCAACGGCAAACTCCAACGTGACCGAAGCCTGGCCCGTACGCGAACGAGAGGTCATTATTTCGAGCCCGTCTAATCCACGCAAAGTTTCTTCCTGCGGGTTCACGATCTCGCGCTCAATCTCCGAAGGCGCGGCGCCCGGCCAGGATGTTTCGACGACCACAACGGGCTTGCGCACGTCAGGTGCCAGTTGGACAGGGATGCGCGACAGCGAGAGAGTCCCAAAGAGTATCGCAATCAGGACGGCGGCAACGACCGCAACGGGTCGATCAATAGCGTAGCGGATGAGGTTCATCCGTCTGTTCCCATCATGTTGGGAATTATGTCCTGACCGGGACGCAGACGTTCGTTGCCACGCACGACGACAAGATCGCCCTCAGCCAGACCCGACAGCACCTCGTACCTGTCACCCAAGGGAACTCCGATAGTCACATTGCGAGGTTCCGCCTTGTTTTCGGCTGCCACAAAGACGGTCCAGCCACCCCTGGCCTGCACCAACGCGTCTTTTGGGACGGACAGCATTTCGCGCGCTTCGCCGATGGGGACGTTCACCGTGATTGACTGCCCGACAGCAACCAGAGCCTTTCCGCTTCCGTTCTCTGCCGTGAAAATGGCCGTCCGCGTTCGCGTGGATGGGTTCTCGACGGGAATTATCGCTCTCAGCGATAGGTCGATGGCCGTGCCCGTCTCAGTTGTGGCAGCGACTTTGTCGCCCGGCTCGAGGAACTCGATGTAGCTGGCGGGTACGCTTGCTTCGACCTCAAAGGCACCGGTGTCGAGCATTCGCACGACCGGTGTACCAGCTTGTATAAACGCCCCGGGTATCGTTGTGACTTCAAGGATAATGCCGGAAAACGGCGCGGTGATTTGTGTCCGGTCGAGCTGATACCGTGTTTCGGCCAGTTGAGCCTGCGCCGACTTTTCGCGCGCTTCGGCCTCGTCCAGACGGGCTTGGGCTCCGAACAAGTTGGCCTGAAGGTCATCGAACCTTCCCTGACTGAAAGTGGACGTTCCACGCAGCGCAGCCGTGCGCTCAAAAGGAATTTTTGCCTGATCTAGCTGAGTTTGGGCGGTGACTGTTCCCGCTTCGGCTTCTGCAACCCGCGCCTCAGATTGTGTGAGGCGAATAGACAAAAGCTCGCGGCTCAACTCGATAAGGACGTCGCCTTCTTCAACACGATCTCCGGCAAGGACATGCACGGTTTCGACATTTCCGGCGATACGCCCGGCTACCGCACCCTGACGTGCTGTGACGACCTCCGCAAACACCGGGATGGTTTCTGACAGGACACGTGAATCAACGGTTTGGACCCCAACCGCGGCTGGACGTCCCTGAGATATTGCAGTTGAAGCCACGATCGAAAGCGCGGCGGTGACGGCTACAATTGCCTTGACCATGACAAGCTCCTGTCTTCGCTAAAAGGACATAGAGCGGTTTCTGCGGACGCAAAGTCCATCTTCCAAAAGCTGAAGCTGCAACTGAGAGTCTCAGAGCCAATTAGCGCCGGACAGTCTTAATCGATAATCTCTTGAAAAAGTTCCGGGTAACCCAGCTCTGGATCAAACTTTCCTTCTGCAAGGAACTCAAGGACCTGACGAATGACCAAGGGATCATTCATCATGAACGTGTGCGTCACAGGGAGTACGATGTGGTCTTTCAGTCCAGTCAAACGTGTGGATTCCACCGAAACTTTGCCATCGTCGGGACCTTCGATAAGGTAGGAGTAGACGGGGTTCAGAGACTGATTGCCGGCTATTACGCCGACTTCAAAAGTGGGTAATCCCAACCTGTTGGGTGCGCTGTTTTCGTCGGTTCCAAGCGCAAGCCCAGCGGGTCCGTTCAACCAGCGAAACGCGCCAAGATCACCAAAGATGTCGACAAGTTCGGAACCGTTGTTTGGTGGACCAAGGAAAACGGCGCGTCCCATGTTCGCTGGGCGGTTCTCCTCAAGCCAGGCACGGACCAATATCCCACCCATCGAGTGTGTCACGAAATGAGTGACGTCGTCACCGCACTCGGCGACTGGATCGTCCAGTGCTTGACTGACAAGGTCTTCGAAGGGCACCGACGTTGACGCGTAACCCCTGTTGATGGTCCGGTACCCGGCGTTCTCGAGCGCAACATCCAAAACGGCCAACGACGACGGACCACGAGCCAAACCATGAAGCAACACAACGCAATCAGCCGCGGCCGCTGTCGGCGTAATGACGCCGAAAAAAACGAAAAATCCTGCCTTTACAACACTTTGCACGATTAGGTTCTCAGTCAATCTTGGCGCCAAGTAGCTTTGGTCTAGTTCGATAGATATAGGCATCAAAGATAAGAGTTTGAGTAGTGGAACGCTCACTCGGAATAGCAATCATTGGATCGGGTATGACCGGTCTGACCGCCGCGGACGTGTTGGTCAAGGCAGGACGTGACGTCGTAATTTTCGATAAAGGTCGCGGGAGCGGGGGGCGCATATCAACACGGCGAGCCGCGACAGGTGTTTTTGACCACGGTGCACCAGAGATTCACTCAGAGTGTCCAGTGTTTTCGACGTTCCTGCGTTCGCTCGGTGGGGTGGCAAAGGACGGTAGTTATTATGGCGCGCCAGGTATGCGATCTATTCTGCAGCCCCTCATTGACGGGAAGAACATTAAACAGGGGATGGAGGTCACTGAAGTCGCCAGAGAAAATCGCGGTTGGGTGCTGCGGTTTGCGAATGGCCGCTCGATGGCACACTTCCATTCAGTTTTGGTGTCTGCGCCGGCGCCTCAGGCCGCCGATCTTATCGAGGATGTTGCCCCGTATTTGGCGAGCGACGTGCGCAGGGTTCGCATGCAGGCAATTTGGAGCTGTTTGGTCGAGTTCAGCGAAAAATTGAACCTCCCCGGGAAGCTTGGCGGGAAGGGACGTGTCCTTCGCGCAGATCGGATGTCTGAAAAGCCAAACAGGGTGGATGCGCGCGAGGCTTGGGTTATTCACATGGCTCCTGAATTTGTGCCGGATTTCCCGTTTGCCGAACCTGCAATCGTGGCGCCAGCGATCCTTGATGCGTTCTCGGAGGCGTATGACGTCCGGATACCTCGGACAACCTATCTGGATGCGCATCGTTGGCGGTATGCTTTTGCCAAGCAAGCTTTGGGTCGGCCTTTTGTCGGCGATCCCGAAGCTGGTCTGCTCGTCGGCGGTGACTGGACCCTCGGACGCCGCGCCGAACATGGGTTCGAAAGCGGACGCGAGATGGCGCAGGCTCTTCTTTCCAGAAAGGTCGTGAACGTCTAGGACGTTCTCATGTCATACACGTTTTCCTCACTCAGCGGACTTCAATCGGAAGCTTTCGACACCATCATCGACGTCAGATCTCCTTCTGAATTCGAAGAAGATCACGTGCCCGGTGCGATATCTCTGCCTGTCCTTTCTGATTCCGAGCGCGCGGAAGTTGGAACCATCTACAAACAAGTGAACCCCTTCACAGCGCGCAAACTGGGGGCGGCGTTGGTTGCCAAGAACGCTGCGCGGCACCTTGAGGGTCCGCTCGCCGAAAAGCTCGGAGACTGGCGGCCGCTAGTCTACTGCTGGCGTGGCGGTCAAAGATCGGGGTCTTTTGCAGCCATACTTGAACAAATTGGCTGGCGCGTGTCTGTTTTGGACGGCGGGTATCAGAGCTATCGTCGGAGCGTTGTGAAGACGCTTTATGATGACGATTTTCCAGCACCGGTTGTTCTTTTGGACGGGAACACGGGGACTGGAAAGACAGAGGTCCTTCAAAGGTTGGATGCTCTTGGCCACCAGGTGATCGATCTTGAAGGTCTGGCCAATCACCGTGGATCAGTTCTTGGCGGAATGGGGCCGCAACCTTCTCAAAAGTCTTTCGAAACAGCACTTTATGCTCAGGTCACTGCGTTGGATCCTTCGCGCCCAGTCGTGATTGAGGCCGAATCCAGCAAAATCGGAGCGATCAATCTTCCTTCACAACTGTTCAATGCGATGAAGAAGGCTCCGCGGATCACAGTTCAGGCGCCACTCAACGCCAGAGCCAAGCTTCTGGCAACAACCTACACTTCAGAAGCAATCGCGCTTGAAGACCTATCTGAACAGCTGGATCGGCTTGTTGGCCTTCGCGGACGCGCCCAAGTTGACGATTGGAAATCGCTCGCGCAGGACAGAGACTTCGAGGGTTTGGCCGCGTCTTTGATGGTTTCTCACTATGACCCAAGTTACTCCAAGGGACGTGAAAAGCTTGCCCGAGAGGAATTAGGCTCGGTGTTCACAGAACAGCTTGACGATCAGGGACTTGATAAATTGGCAACGCAGGTCGGTAGCATCCTAAGCGACTTTTAGTGATCTGCCATCGCGTTTTTGGAAGTCGCCGATGACGGCAGCCGTTTCACCAAGGGAGGCAAGCGCTTCGAGAACACTCGCGACCTTCTCGGACGGAATTGCGGCTAGAAATCCGCCCGCTGTTTGAGGGTCGACCAGCAAGCGAGCCTTCGGAGTATTAGGCAGGGGGGCTTCCAAATATGCTTCGTTCGCGGGTGCGATTGTGGATGCAACGCCCATTTCAGCCAGATCAGCAGCCCCGGGAAATGTCGGGACGTCGTTCAGGTTAATGCGGGCGGTAAGGCCAGAAGCATCTGCCATTCGTTTCGCGTGCCCAGCCAAGCCAAAGCCAGTGACGTCGGTGAGTGCGTCGGCCGCACCAACCAACGCTTCGGCGACCGTACCTTGCGCCCTTGTCAGAACGCTCAAAAGGCTTTGTATGTCGTCGCCACGGGCATCTCCAGACATCTCACCGGCCATTAGGGTGCCCGAGCCAATTGGACGCGTGAGGATCAAAGCATCGCCTTGTTTGGCTCGGTCAAGGGTCATTGCATCCACGCTCAAGGTGCCGGTAGCCGTGAATCCGATCGTCAATTCAGCACCTTGCGTTGTATGCCCTCCGACAAGTGTCGCGCCTGTTTCCTGACAGACTTGGGACGTAGCGCTCAAGATCTCTCCCAACCAAGCTTCCTGCAATCGCTCAGACATTCTGGGCAAAGTGATTTGCGCGAGGAGGGCTTGAGGCCGCGCGCCCATCGCCCAGACGTCGCCCAATGCGTGAAGGGCGGCGATGCGCGTCATCACGTAGGGGTCATTCCAAAAAGCCCGCAAGTGATCCGTTGTAATGACCTGCTTTTCTCCCCCAAGCGCAAGAACGGCGGCATCGTCACCCACAGATGTTAAGATGTCTGGTGAGGTCTCGACTTTGGCCTTTGACAAAGCATCATCCAGAACCTGCGCGCCCACTTTTGATCCGCACCCCCCGCATAGCGCTTTGTCGCCAAGTTCACTCCAAGCTCCTGTGACCGTGTTCTTTGAGTGTTTCGGTGCGGCCATCTTCGGGCGAGAGTTCAGCCGAGTCATGAAGGCTTGATCAATTCGATCTTTCCATGTCCACGCCCAAGGCCCTGAAAGAGCAAGGCCGTATTTGTCGACCATAGCGGATTTCTGACCAAGCGAGACCAGCTTCAAGTAATGCTTCTGGGGGTTGAAAGGCTTTCGTTGAACCCCTGTGAGGTCAGCGCGGATGTTCGTCGTCAACACTGGGGCAGAGCGGACAGCGAACACTCCGGCCTTCGGTCGCGGCGCATGAACGATGTGTGCACAATCGCCTACCGCATAAACCGAGGGATCGTTTACGGACCGAAGGTACTTATCGACAGCAATGAAGCCGTTCGCCAGCGTTAGCCCTGTTGTCTCCAACCACGGAAATGGTCTAGCGCCCGCTGCGCCCACAACGAAGCTCGAAGCGATTTGACCACCGCTACTCAGCTCAACTCCATCTTCGGTGATGCGCTCGGGCTGGCTATTTTCAAGCACAGTGATTTTTGACGCATCCAAGACCGATCGCAGCTTTCGAGCTGGGGCTGGATCCGTATCGCCAAGAAGCGTCTTTGCTTCGATCAATGTGATAGATTGGGTTGTCCCAGCCGATGCTAGGCGATGATGCATAGCGAGCGCGAGTTCAACACCGGCAATCCCGCCGCCGATGATTGCAATGGGACCCTTTTGAGCGTTGTCGACATAGGCCTGCCATTCTACGGCGAAAGGTCCAAGAGGTTTTGCAGCAACCGCGTAATCGGTAAATCCCGGGATGTCCGCCATCTCTGACGTGATGCCAATATCGATTGAAGCGATGTCGTAGGCGACATCTGGACGACCTGAAACCTGAATGCGCTTGGCGTCGCGATCAATGCCCGTCGCGAGGCCAAAAATCAGTCGCGCGCCCGCGGTTCTGGCGAGCCTGACAAGGTCAATTTCCAGTTCGTCGCGAGTGTAGTGGCCTGCGACAAACCCTGGCAGCATTCCCGTATAAGGTGCTGTAGCCTTTGGATTAATCACGGTCAGGCGCGCGCCTTCGACGGGTGCCATGGCCCATTTTCGCAACATCAACGCGTGAGCATGGCCGCCACCTATAAGGACGACCTCCTTGACCAACGGTGTATCAGGAACGCGCATCATACTGGCCGAGTTACCTGTTCGTTTCGCGATTGGCGAGTGCCTATGGCGCAATCCATCGTGAACCGGTGTTATCAAAGACGGCGCGGTAAAGGCCCTCAGGAGCGATGTGTAGGGTTTCGATTGACTGTATGTAAGCGGTGATCTGCTTCATCTGGGTGTGGTCCGGCCGAGCGGCCCAGGCGACACTCGGAGCCGAGATCGTGGAACCGGGAAGGGGATCAGTCGCGTAGTTCAGCTTGGCACCGTCTCCTAGAGCCGCCCAAGTCGCATCATCTATTTCCGTGATGTCCAGACGCGCTTTTAGGCGGACCTGCAAATGTGATCCTTGGTCCCAAACCAGCAACTCCGAATCTGGGTTCATTTCGACGTCTTCGATCTTGCCAGACGCCGCATGTGTGAAGAATTGCAGAGTGCTGTTTTCTCTGTCCGTTTTTCGCAAGACGACCATCCTGGCGTTTGCGCCGATGCTGCCAGTGGTGGCGAGACAGATCACGTTTGCCGGAGCCGTCTTATCACGGGGGCCGCTCTCGAGCCGTGTCCAAACAGCTTCCAGTGTCCCGTCCAGGGATGTGAAGTCCTCACTCATATCCCGTCATCTCCAAATAACCAACGCCTGGGTGCGTACCCGTGACTGTGACAGGACCTTCCCAATAGGGCACAAGCGTTGGCATCCAGCTTTGTGGGTAAACAGCGTTCACCTCAATTTGCAAATTTCGATCTGGTAGGTCGACTGCCCAGCCAACAGGAATGTCCCGATCAGCGACACGGGCCCACTGCGTCGGCACCATGCTCAGGTCCCCGGGCTCGAGCGGTGTTGGTGCGCCGTCTGCCGCGATCCAGGTGCCAACAACGTAGTCTGTTCCGGTCTTATCACGCAGCCGATAGCCCATCAGTTTTTCGCCTGTGTCGAGGTGAAGGGAAATCCAGTCCCATCCAGTTTGAGTGCTTGTTAATGGCTGCGAGGACCATTCCCGATCGAGCCAAGCCTTACCTGTGACCGCAACACTTCCCGATGCGAGCTGAATATGCCCGGCAACGTCGTAGAACGGCTGGCTGTAGTAGTGACTGGCCTGGCCTTGTTCGGACTTCCGGGAAAACCCTTCGGTGCCCTGCGGAATGAAAGGGCGGTCCGATGTCAAAGATAATTCATAAGAGAAATCAGTTCCTTGCGCCCTCAGTTCGACATCGTTCAGGTGTGGTCCGGCCATATACCATTCGTCAATTCTGGCCTCAAAAGGAGAGCCGATTAAGCCTGCTTGGCCTGTGCCACCACGGGCAAGGCGCTCTGCGAAAAAATGCCCCGATGGGGTAGAGACCGCGGCGTGTCCGAGCCAAATCTGATCTTCTGGTAGTTTGGTAGGGCGTAATGCATTCCGAAAAAGTGTCCACTGGGCCCCGTAAGTCTGACCGTCTTCGCCAGTTAGGTAGGCCGTGACGTACCACCATTCGATACGAAATGCGGGATGTGATCTGTGGTCTTCGGGAAATTGAAAACGAGATTCCGGATCGGGTAGCGCGTACCCTTCAACGCTCGTACCCAAACCCGCGAACCCTTGCGCGTGCACGCCGAGTGGGACGAGCGCCAAAGCAACAGAAGTGATAAGGGCCTTAACGTTCATGCGAGAATACTCTGATGAGGTCAGCGGGCGCGCGCGTCGCCAAACGGCGCGCAGGCCAAAGACTTGCAAGACCCGCTGCAAGCAGTGACAGCGCCAAAAGCCAAATCCAGTCTCGCGGGAAGAGATGCAGCGGCAACCGCCAGCCGAATGCCTCGACGTTGATGACAGCCAGAAGAACCCAGGCCAGAACAAGCCCGACGGGAATAGCGAGAACAAAAGTCAGAACCGCGAGGGTAAGCGCGCGGATCACCTCAATCCGGGCAAGGACCCGTCTCGAAGTTCCGATGGCCCAAAGCGGCGCAAGCTGTGGCAATCGCATTGCGGCTAGGGTCAGCAGCGATGTCAGAATGGCAACTGCTGCAATGGTCAATGTGAGCACGTTCAAGGCGGCGCTGACGGCAAAAGTTCGATCAAAGACATCCAGCGAAAAACGCTTGAGTTCTGATTGATCCACAATGTTTTCAGGCGGCAGTCCGAAGTCCTTAATAAGCGCTTCACGCAAAGCTGGGATGTCGCCTTCAGGTAAACGAAGGCCAAAGTCCTGTTTGTCGACGTCCGAATAGCGATCGGTGAGAACTTCAAGGGGAAGGATCACTTGGCCAAGTGGATTGCCATAGTCACTGTAGACGCCAAGGACTGTCGCGGACCATCCGCCGGGCATCTGGAGTGTATCGCCGGGGCTGAGGTCTTCGCGCCTGGCCAACTGCTCGTTCACCAAAGCGCCTTCACCGGCGCCAATCTGATCCCAAACGTTGGGCACGGCCGACAACAGCGGCCAGTTTTCTCGGTAAGTTGGATGATCCACCACGCCATAGATTTCACCTGGAGCGCCCAAAATATCAGCATTCGTGTGCCAGATAGGCAAGACGGCCTCGACCCGTGGCGTTACAAAAGCGAGTAGGGCCGGGACATCGCTTTCGTCTTCTGCACCGATGTAGATTTCGCTCGCCAGCCTCTGATCGAGCCAGCCGGTAAATGTCAGACGGAAGCTTCCAACCATTGTTGAGACGCCGATGTTGGCGGCGAGGGCAAGTAGGAGCGCCATAAGGGCAAGTGAAAGCCCCGGCAGTTGCTGGCGTGTGTCTGCCCAGAACCATTGGACCAGTGGCCGATCGGGCGACAGTCGCTCAGCAATTCGGAGTACCCAGGTGAGTGCGCTTGGTAAAGCAAGCGCCGCAGCGATCAACATTCCGCCGAGAAGAGTAAAGCCGGCAATCAGGCCACCACCGATGAGACCTGCGGTCAGCGCGATCGCCAGGGCGATACCGGCTAGCCCAAGTTGAAACCTCATCGTTCCACCCGATGCCAGAGCCCAAGCGCGCGGTTGCGCGGTGGCCAGCGGTGAAAGACGGGCGACTTGCGCAAGATGAGTTGCTGCGGCCAGTGCAGTGCCCAGCACGGCAATGACAAGGCCACTGAGCCACCAGGACGGCGCAAGAGTCAGTGCGCCCTCGACATTGGCTCCATAGAGGCCGCGTAGGGTTGCAGCGACGTCTGGCAAAAGGGCAGCAGCGATGAGGTAGCCGAGCGCAATCCCGATGGCTCCCGCAACAAGTGCGAAGATCAAAAGCTCCGCAATGAGCAAGCTCACGAGAACTATATTTGAAACGCCTATTGCTCTCAGAGTGCGAAAGACGGTGCGTCGTTGTTCGAACGCCAATCCAACTGCCCCGTTCACAATAAACAGTCCAACGACAAAACTGAGGAGACCAAAGGCCGTAAGGTTCAGGTGAAAACTAGCGGTAAGCCGAGCCAGGTCAGACGCTGTGTCCGGTTCTTCAACAACGAGATTGG
>CAZMRS010000033.1:0-10954 GCA_964568435.1 uncultured Boseongicola sp.
TGTAGGCCGAAGCTATGATCACGGTGACAAAGAAGGTCACCCAAAAGGAATAAGACGCTTTGGTGAGGCCGTGATCCCACGAGCGAACTGTTCGACCCGGTAGAACAAGAGACAGAAGTCTCGGACGCCACTCCTCCAGCCAGCAATTCAGGTGCTCCACCAAGATCGCCAAGAACAGAGGCAGGAGGGCGACAAAGACAATCGTCCAGTTGGGCGCCCAAAGGAAGCCAACCTGCCGGGTCGGACCGTCGTCGGGCGTATACAGGACACTATGGATGTTCAGCGTGAATGCGATCAGGGCCAAAGCGCAGGCGCACGTGAACACGACCAGCGGCAACGTGAGAGAGCTTTCAATGCTGAACATCGCTTCTGTTTTTCTGGCGATGTTGAATCTTAAGCGTGAGGCATCCCCGAAAGGCGGCGACTTCGGGGGCTCGAAGGCGAAAGCATCCGCCTCTGCATCACGCGACACATCGATGGGTTCGGTTTCTTGGAGGATCTGGCGCCTGTCAGGGGCCAGCAGCCCAGCTCCATCACTTGATTTCTTGCGCTGTTCCCGACGCTCTTTCGTGAGCCGGTCTTTGGCCGCGCGCAACTCAGCTTGCCATTCGCTTGTTGCTTCCGGATCACCACAGCCAAAAACCCGGGCTAACCAATGGATATTGGTATCACTGATGCCGTTGTAGTTGTCCTGAAACCAGACTTGAACCGCGCGCGTCTCAATACCTTTTTCATTGGCCTCGATGGATGAGATTGCATCTGCCAAGGTTTCAGGCGTCCAAGGCCCATCGGCAAACCCCTGCTTGTCAACAGGCCGACCTGCACCTGCTGCCGCTAAACGAGCAAAAAGCCGCTTAAAGTTCTCTTCCGACTTCTGCGGTGCAGCAAAGTATCTACCGTTTTTGATCAATGGCTTACACGTCTTTTTTGCGTATCTATGCGCCCCTTTTCGTATTTTATCGTGCGTTGGCGATGCAGTTAAGAACAACTCAAACGGGAAGCGATGTACCGCCGAGGCGCGCTTCAAAGAAGAGCCACCTCAACACTCAAAGGAATCGAAAACTGGAGGGACAGACGATGAAAAACGACGCCGAGGCACCCGGGAGCTTCACCGGAACAACGGTCATCCTGCAGGTGTCCGTTCGCCAGAAAAATTCGCGCAAAACCTGCACCGAACCTGCCCGACTTCATGCGCGCGCAGTAAAACGCATCCTTGATCGACAGTCAGGCACACTCGTAGGTTGGCTCTACGAGTGGAACACAGGCGAACTTGTGCCGCGCTGGAAAGCCGAAGCAAGGACGGATGTAATCTATGTCTGAAGCCTATTGAAATCGAGGCTACTCAGTACACAATGACTGTGCCCGCTATGGCTGAAGATTTGAGAATCTGCATAGAGATCAAACTAACTCTGATGTTTCAGCCACTGCCTGTCGTACACAGTAGGCACACACCGCGATAAGCGGCCTCCGACAAGCTAACAATCCAACAGGCTTTTGGGCTTTCACATTGATAGACGAGCTTTCTGTCTAGTTTTACTGGCATTCATGGCTGTGCATCACCGAGATGGGACGTTAGCTTGAGCCTCAAAGTACTTTTTGAGGTTTGCACTTGAAAATCATCGACAACATTTCTGTCCTCTTGGGAGATGAGCTGAAAGCAGGGTCCGAAGCCGGTGCGAAAATACGGGTGGCGGCCAGTTGCTTCTCAATATTTGCATACGAAGCGCTGCGGAATGAATTGGAAAGCGTCAACGAGCTCGAGTTTATCCTGACAGATCCGACGTTCATCCCGAACGAAGCTCTCGGGCGTTCGAGGAAAGAGAAACGAGAGTTCTTTATCCCGAAACAGCTCAGGGAAACCGCGCTGTACGGCACAGAATTTGAAATTCATCTTCGGAACAAATTAACCCAAAAAGCCATCGCAAAACAGTGCGCGGACTGGATCCGGAGGAAAGCGACCTTTAAATCCAACGCTACTGACGCCCCAATGCAGCAGTTCGCGACCATCGAAGCGCGCAAGGGAAACAAGGTTTTCTCGCCTATCAGTGGGTTTTCAGCCGTCGATTTGGGCTACCAGCCTGGCAACGCTGTTTCGAATTTCACGCATGCCTTCGAGGACGACCTTTCGGCGAAGACTTATCTTTCGTTGTTTGATCAGGTCTGGGCCAACCCCGCAAACGTTCAAGATGTGACGGATCTAGTCCTTCAGCACATTGAGGCCGTCTACCAAGAGAATTCGCCGCAACGGATTTACTTCCTGATCCTGTACAACATCTTCAGGGAATTCCTTGAGGAGGTCGACGAGGATGTGCTGCCCAATGACCAAACGGGATACTTGGATAGCCTCGTCTGGAATAAGCTGTTCAACTATCAACGAGACGCTGCCACTGGGGTAATTAACAAGCTGGAAACCTATAACGGCTGCATCCTTGCGGACAGCGTCGGCTTGGGAAAAACGTTCACCGCGCTCGCGGTCGTCAAATATTATGAACTACGGAACAAATCTGTCCTGGTTCTCTGCCCCAAAAAGCTTGCTGACAATTGGCGCAACTACAACACGAACCTCAAGACAAACCTCTTTGCAGCCGACCGCTTCAACTATGATGTCCTCTGCCACACCGACCTCTCCAGAACATCGGGCGAGTCTTTGGGAATCCCGCTCGATCGGGTCAATTGGGGCAATTATGATCTGGTCGTCATCGATGAGTCTCACAACTTCCGAAACAACGACGTCTACAAAGATCGGGAAACTCGGTACCAGAAACTGATGAACAAGGTCATCAGATCCGGCGTGAAGACAAAAGTTCTGATGCTTTCCGCGACCCCCGTTAACAACAGGTTCACCGACCTACGCAATCAGCTCGCATTGGCATACGAGGGGCATTCGGATACGTTGAGCCGAAATCTGAAGACCAAATCCAGTGTTGAAGAGATTTTCCGGAAGGCTCAAACCGCCTTCAATACTTGGTCAGAGCTCCCTCCAGCAGAACGTACGGCACAATCCATTCTCAGAGCGCTGGATCTTGATTTCTTTGAACTCTTGGACTCGGTGACGATCGCACGTTCTCGCAAGCACATCGAGCAATTCTACGATACGGCCGACATCGGGCAGTTCCCTGAGCGTAAGAAACCCATTTCCCATCATCTCCCAATCACATTCCGCGATGATGTCGTGGGGTTTGACGAGATATATAACGACTTGTCCCTCCTAAAAATGGCCGTCTACGCGCCGGTGAACTACATCCAACCAAGCCGACTCCGAAAATACGAAGAGCTCTACGACACCAAGACAGAAGGCTCCAAAGGTACGCTGCGCCAGGCCGATCGCGAGCGCAGCCTGCAAGCGCTGATGACGACGAACCTTCTGAAGCGCCTTGAAAGCTCAGTGGAGGCATTCCGCCTTACATTGGGCGCGCTCGACGGAAACATCGGAGCAATGCAAGATGCCATCGATCGCTTCGAAACCAGTGGCGGCAACGGCAGGATCGAAGACGTCTTCAACGATGTGGATAGCTTGGAAAGCGACGATGACGACCTGTCGGGACTTGGCGAATTCACGATCGGCAAGAAGATCCAAATCGACCTCGCTGATATGGATATCCCGACGTGGAAAGCTGATTTGGGCGGCGACCGAGAGATCATTCAAGGCCTCTTAACCGAGATGGAAAAGGTGGGCGTTGAAGAGGACGCTAAGCTCCAGCACCTGATCGACGTCATTAAGCAGAAGATGGCCGCCCCCTTGAACCCAGGCAATCGCAAGGTCCTGATCTTCACCGCTTACGCTGACACCGCCGAATATCTTTATCGGCACGTTGCGCCAGCGCTGAAGGGCGCGATGGGCTCCGAGACAGGCATCGTCACAGGCTCAGGGAACCCCAAAACGACCCTGAAGCCTCATTACGACTTCCAGTCGGTTCTCACGCTCTTCGCCCCCAAGGCAAAAGAGAAAGCGCTGATCATGCCGGAGGTGCCAGAAGAGCTGGACATCTTGATCGGCACCGACTGCATTTCCGAAGGGCAAAACCTTCAGGATTGCGACTACCTGATCAACTACGACATCCACTGGAACCCGGTTCGGATCGTGCAGCGCTTTGGCCGGGTCGACCGGATCGGCTCTCCAAACTCTGCCATTCAGCTGGTGAACTACTGGCCCGACATCTCGCTGGACGAGTACATCAACCTCAAGGAGCGGGTCGAAAACCGGATGCATATCGTCGACCTCACCGGCACCGGCGAAGACAACGTGCTGACGGCGAAAAGCAGCGACGTTGCCTATCGCAAGGACCAGTTGCAGCGCCTGCAGGAAGAGGTGATTGAACTCGAAGACGTCAAAACCGGCGTTTCCATCACAGACCTGGGCCTGAACGACTTCCGCATGGACCTGCTGAACTACACCAAGGAACATGGCGATCTGGCGGGCCAACCAAAAGGCCTGCACGCCATCGTCCCGTCCAACCCCGCAAAAGGCTTGCAGCCTGGTGTGATCTTCGCTCTGCGCAACATCCACCCTGATGTGAACGTCAACCAGCAGAACCGGCTGCACCCCTACTACCTGATTTACCTCGACAACGACGCGAACGTCATCGCCGACCACACAGAGGTGAAGCGCCTGCTCGACCTGATCCGCTCCAGCTGCAAAGGTCTGGACAAACCGATCAAGGCGCTCTGCGACGCCTTCAACGCGGAAACCAGGGACGGGCGTGAAATGGGCACGTATTCCGAACTGCTCAGCGACGCGATCAAATCCATGATCGAGGTGAAGGAAGAGCGTGACCTCGACAGCCTCTTTTCTGGTGGTCACACCACGGCGCTGACCCACACTATCGCAGGGCTCGATGACTTTGAGCTGCTCGCCTTCATCGTCGTGAGGGATCCCGCATGACCGCGCTCTACGACTACCCCAAATCGACGATCCTGAAACGTGTCGTTCCGAAAACGCGGATCTATGACCGTGTTCAGGCCACCACCGCGCTCAAGGACAAATTCGTCGCCCAAGTCGATCAGATCACATGGCGCGCCAAGCTGGCCCCGGAAACCATCAACTTGCCCGCCACCAAATCCGTGCCGGAAATTCAGGTCTTCCGCGTCACGCTGAAATCGGGCGCGGTGCAGGACGATGTGCTTAGGGCCATCGACCGCGCCATCCCCTTTCCGATCCTGTTTGAACTGGAACAGGACGGTCAAATCCAAATCGCTGCCGCCCACAAACGCCCGTCAGAGGCGGACGCGGCCAAATGGGTGCTCTCGGACTATCTGCGCTCGGACTGGCTGCCCATCGACACGCCCCGCAGCCCATTGCCAGTGGCGCTGAACCTTGGCGTGCTTTATGAACAGATCCTGACGGCGCTCATGCCGATTGTGCCGCAAACGGCGGAGAGCTTGAGCGCGCGGATGGACCGGACGCACGCCCTCAAAACCAAAGAGCGTGAGATCAGCCAGCTAAAATCCAAGTTGAAACGCGAGACGCAATTCAACATCAAAATGACACTGCACGGTCAGCTGCGAGAGGCGCAGGCGGACTTCGAGCATCTGAAAAAGCCGGAATAGGCGGGGGAAGACATGAGTGACGAGATCGAAAAGCTGAAAATGCACAGCCCTGACCTGACGCAGGACAATATTGCCAAGATCCGCGCGCTCTTCCCCGGCTGTGTGACCGAGGCGACGGGTGAGGATGGCAAACTGCGTCTGGCGGTGGATTTTGACCAGCTGCGCCAAGAGCTGTCGGACAGCATCGTCGATGGGCCACAGGAACGCTATCACCTGAATTGGCCGGGCAAGCGCGAGGCGCTAATCACCGCCAACGCCCCCATCGCCAAAACCCTGCGCCCCGCGCGGGAGGAAAGCGTGGATTTCGACACCACCCAGAACCTGTTCATCGAAGGCGACAACCTCGAGGCGCTGAAGCTGCTGCAAGAGACCTATCTGGGCGAAGTCAAGATGATCTACATCGACCCGCCGTATAACACGGGGAAAGACTTCATCTACAAAGACAGTTTCACTGCATCAAAAGAGCAGTTCGAGATTGACGCTGGTGAGCGTGATGCCGAAGGGGGAAAGCTTGTTTCGAACCCCGACACACGCGGCCGGTATCATTCGGATTGGATGTCGATGATGTACGCCCGACTGACGGTTGCCAAAAGGCTGCTAAAGGACGAAGGCGTTATCTTGGTTAGCATCGACGACTATGAGCAGTCGGCCCTTAGAAAGCTGATGGATCAGGTTTTCGGTGAACGCAATTTTGTGGCTCAACTGGTCTGGGAAAAAGGTAGGAAGAACGACGCCAAGTTCTTTTCCGTCGGGCACGAGTACACGCTTGTGTTCGCCAAGAACCTCACCAAGCTCCGTGAGAAAAAGGAGGTCTGGCGCGAAGAAAAGCCCGGCGCTCGCGACATCTGGGACGAATTCCTTCGCCTACAGGCTATTCATGGCGAGGATTTCAAGGCGATCGAGGCTGACCTATCTCAATGGTACTCTGACCTGCCAAAGGCCCACCCGGCTAAGAAATGGGCGCGATACAAGCGCGTCGACAAACATGGCCCCTGGAGAGACCGCGATATCTCTTGGCCTGGTGGAGACGGCCCCCGGTACGATGTGATCCATCCCACGACGGGCCAACCTTGCGCTGTGCCAGAACGCGGCTGGATCTACGCGAACGCTGAAGAGATGCAGAGGCAGATAAAGCTTGGCCTCGTAGAGTTCCGCGAAGATCACACTGAACCGCCGTTTCGCAAAGCTCATATTCGACCGATCCCAGAGGAAGCGGAAGGCAACCAAGTGGACTCAAATGACATCGACGATGAAAGCGATGACGAGACCGAATTCGCTACTCAGGTTCGTGGTTCCTATTTCTACAAGCAGTCGCAAGTTTCCGTGAAATACTTGCGTGACTTGATGGGCGCGAAGGTCTTCACCAACCCCAAGGATCACGAGGAACTGGCTAAGCTGATCGAATATGTCACGCCCAATGAGCGTGACGCATTGATCATGGACTTCTTTGCCGGGTCTGCGAGCACGGCAGAAGCAGTGTTTCGGGCAAATGCCACATACGGAACAAACCATAGGTTTGTGATGGTGCAGCTTCCCGAAAGTCTGGAACAGGCTGAGAGCACGACGACCGGGACTGCCAAAAAGACCGTCCAAGCCGCAATCAAGATGATGAAAGCAAATGGCCGTCCTTTGGTGCTGTCGGAAGTCACCAAGGAACGTGTGCGCAAGGCGGGTGCCGCAGCTGTTTCGGGGCAGTGCGCCGCCGATTGGAACAAGGACGTTGGCTTCCGTGTGCTCAAGATCGACAGCTCCAACATGGCCGATGTATTCTACACTCCGGATCAAACCGCGCAGGCCGATCTGCTGTCCCGCGTGGACAATATCAAGCCGGACCGCACGGCAGAGGATTTGTTGTTTCAGGTCCTGCTCGATTGGGGCGTTGACCTGACCCTGCCCATCCGCCGCGAAACGGTGCAGGGCAAGGCCGTCTTTTTCGTCGCCGACACCGCCCTGATGGCCTGTTTCGACGATGGCATCTCCGAAGACCTCGTCAAAGAGCTGGCAGGGCACGCCCCCATGCGGATCGTGTTCAAGGACACAGGCTTTGCCGACGACCAGACCAAGATCAACGTGCGCCAAATCTTCAAAGCCATGTCGCCCGACACCGAAGTAAAGGCGATTTGACCCCATGGATACTGCCGCCCTCCGCCAGAAACTGACCGAGCTGATCGCCACCTGGGAAAACGAGGTTGTCGAGTTCAAGGAGGCGACGGACTCATTCTCTACGAATGATATTGGGAAGTACTTTTCGGCTCTGTCGAACGAAGCAAACTTGAAAGACACCGATGGTGGCTGGTTGGTTTTTGGTGTCCGCAATCGGGATCGTTCCGTAGTTGGCACAACCTACCGGGAAGATATCGAGCGGTTAAACAGCCTGAAACAGCAGATAACCGAAGGCGCGGATCCGACAACGACCTTCCGACATATTCATACATTGGATGTTGATGGTTGCCGCGTTGTGATGATGGAAATTCCTCCAGCCCCCAAAGGCATACCAATTGGGTGGAAGGGGCACTACTACGCTCGATCCGGTGAAAGCCTGTCGCCTCTTTCCCTTACCAAGCTTGATGAAATTCGCGCTCAGACGTCCCAAGGCGACTGGAGCGCCCAGCTCGTTGAAGGGGCGACGCTGGATGATCTGGATCCCGAGGCTATCGAGCGTGCGCGTGCGAACTTTGCACAAAAACACCAAAACCGTATCGATCCAAACGAAGTCCGGGAGTGGCCGGTTGCCACACTGCTTGACCGCGCCAAAGTCACACAACGTGGTCAGGTAACCCGAACTGCGCTGTTGCTTTTGGGCCGTCCGGATCGTGCGTATCTGCTTTCACCGCACCCCGCGCAAATGACCTGGAAATTGGTTGGCCAAGAGTCAGCCTACGAACATTTCGGCCCGCCCTTCCTTTTGACGACGTCGCAGCTCTATCAACGTATCCGCAACATACAGCTGCGGCTCTTGCCCGATGATGAGCTGCTGCCGCATGAAGTCTCGAAGTACGATCAGAAGGTTGTGCTGGAAGCACTGCATAACTGCATCGCCCACCAAGACTACGGCCAGAACCAGAGGGTGATCGTCACAGAGAAACCGGATCGCCTGATACTCGAAAATGCAGGTCGCTTTTTTGAAGGTGAGCCCGAAGACTATGTTCGCGGCGACAAGACACCGCGAGGGTATCGCAACCCATACCTCGTTCAGGCGATGGTCGAACTGAACATGATTGATCAGATGGGGTATGGCATCCAACGGATGTATGAAACGCAGCGCAGGCGTTACCTTCCTATGCCCGACTATGAGGTTTCTGGCGATGCCGTGGAAATGACACTCTATGGCGGTGTCGTTGACCCGGCATATACGCGCGTCTTGATGGAAAACGGCGGCTTGCAGTTGAATGATGTGCTGGCTCTGGATCGTGTCCAGAAGGAGTTGGCGGTGCCGGATGTCGCGATCAAGGCACTTAAACGCAAAGGCCTAGTTGAGGGTCGCAAGCCCCGATTTCGTGTTTCAGCAGCTGTGGCGGCCGCATCAGCCACTAAGGCCGAGTACATCAAAACACGGGCGTTTGATGACCAACATTATGCCGATTTGATACTTGAGTATCTAAGTAAGTTTGGCAGCGCCTCAAGAAAAGAAGTTGATAACCTGTTGTGGGACAAACTGAGTGACGCACTGAACGATGCCCAGAAGAAAAGCAAAATTGGCAATATACTCAGTAAGTTAAGGGTCGACGGTGTGATCTTTAATGCGGGCTCCCGACCAGCGCCTCAATGGAAGAAGTGCGAATGAAACGGGAACATTCTAAGAAAGAAAATAAGAAAGAAACGCCGAATTTAAGAAAGCGTCGCTCATGAAGATCAAGTTCAAGTCGCAACCATATCAGACAGCGGCGGTCGAGGCCGTGGTCGATTGTTTCGAAGGCCAACCCAACACAGCGGCCCAGGTCTACCGGATCGATCCGGGTGTCCGCGCGCAGATGCGGTCCGATGAAGACGGCTTCCGAAACGCCGATATCGCGCTGCCTGCCGCCCAAGTACTGGAAAACATCCGCAAGGTGCAACAGCGCCAGAACCTGCCCCTGTCCGAAAGCCTTAGCACCTTTGTCGATGACAAGGGCAAGCCCAAGAAAGCCAGCTACAAGGCGGGCGCGGCCATCAACCTCGACATCGAAATGGAGACCGGCACAGGCAAGACCTATTGCTACATCAAATCCATCTTCGAAATGAACAAACGCTATGGCTGGTCCAAGTTCATCATCATGGTGCCGTCGATTGCGATCCGCGAAGGCGTGGCCAAGTCGCTGGAGATGACGGCAGAGCATTTCGTTGAAAGCTACGGCAAGAAGGCGCGGTTCTTCATCTACAACTCCAAGCGTCTGCACGAGCTGGAGAGCTTTTCCTCGGACGCGGGCATCAACGTGATGGTGATCAACGTGCAGGCGTTCAACGCGAGCGGCGCTGACAACCGGCGGATCTATGAAGAGCTGGATGATTTCCAGTCTCGCCGCCCCATCGACGTGATTGCAAAAAACCGTCCCATCCTGATCCTCGACGAGCCGCAGAAGATGGAAGGCACGGCAACTCAGAACGCCCTGCCCAAGTTCAACCCGCTGTTCATCCTACGCTATTCTGCGACCCACAAGACGATCCACAACAAAGTGCATCGTCTGGATGCGGTCGATGCGTTCAGCCAGAAGCTGGTCAAAAAGATCGAAGTGCGCGGTATTCAAGCCAAGGGTCTGACGGGCACGAATGCGTATCTCTATCTGGAAGGCATCCAGATCTCCAAAAGCGACCCAGTGGCGCGGGTTGAGATGGAGGTGAAGACGGGCTCGGGCATCAAGCGAGTGCTGCGCAAGGTTGAGAAGGGCCGGAACTTGTTCGATCTGTCCAAGGGGCTCGATCAGTATCGGGACTTTGTTGTTTCGGACATCGACGCACGCGTGGACGAGGTGCATTTCACCAACGGCGCGGTTTTGCAGGCCGGTGAAGCCAGTGGTGACATCACCGAACGTGACATTCGCCGCATTCAGATCCGCGAGACCATCGCGGCCCATCTGGAGCGTGAAAAGCAGCTGTTCGCCAAGGGCATCAAGGTGCTGTCCCTGTTCTTCATCGACGAGGTGGCAAAGTATCGGGACTACGACGCTGAGGACGAAAAAGGCGAATATGCCCGTGTCTTCGAGGAAGAATACGAAGCACTGAAAGCCGAATACCTCGGCGAGTTGCCCTTGGAGGATGAGGCTTACCGGAAGCATCTGGAGGGCATCGACGTCGGAGCGACCCACAACGGCTATTTCTCGATCGACAAGAAGGGCAAGCTCGTTGATCCAAAGGTCAAAGCGCGTGGTGAGTTCGCCGGTTTGACGGATGACGTTTCAGCCTACGATCTGATCCTGAAGGACAAGGAGCG
>CAZMRS010000034.1:0-10954 GCA_964568435.1 uncultured Boseongicola sp.
GCTGGTATCATCGATCACGAAACTCACACCAGAGACATCAAACGCCTCGGCGGCCTTCGACATCTCATGCCGGTAACGTTCGTCATCAGCACCATCGCCGCACTCGCTATGGCCGGCGTACCGCTCTTCAACGGCTTTTTGTCCAAAGAGCTGATGCTGGAACAAGCCTCATACACAAGTTGGCTGGGCAACTATTACGTTGTACCGGTATTCGCGACGTTGGGCGCACTGCTGTCCGCGGCCTATTCGTTACGCTTTATCAGTCACGTATTCCTTGGTCCGCAAAGGGACGACTACCCACATAAACCCCATGATCCACCTTTTGGAATGTGGGCTGCACCTGCGCTTCTTGCATTTTTGGTCCTTCTAATCGGCATGTTGCCGCATGTGGCAGAAGAATTCGTTGCCGCTGCCGCAAACGCAGCAACCGGCGGAGACCTGCATCCAGGTCTCAAGATTTGGCAAGGCTTCAAGCCCGCGCTCTTCATGTCGATCTTTGCACTCATCGGCGGTGCGGTTCTTCTGTATGTACACGCGCCGCTTGATCGCCGCTGGATTGCTACGCGCAGACCAGAGGCCAAAGAAATCTTTGATCGTCTGGTCGCGGCCTTGGTCGCCGTCTCCAAGGGCATCACCGAGGCCACGCACAATGGTGCGATCAGCCGCTATCTTGCGATCTTCACGGTGACCTGTGTCGCACTTGGCGCAATTGCATTTTCGGGAAGTGGTCTTGGCGAAGTAACCCGGGAGCATCTGTCTGTCCCACCCGTGATCGCGGTCGGCTGGGTCATGCTAATCGTCGCCACAGTCTGCGTCGTCATCATGCATCACAACCGGTTCCAATCGTTGGTTCTTATCGGAATAATCGGCCTGTCGATTTCGGCTGGCTTCGCCTACCTCTCCGCACCGGACTTGGCGTTAACGCAAATTTCAGTCGAAACCGTCACGATCATGTTGTTGTTGCTGGCGTTACACTTCTTGCCGAAAACAACCCCGAAAGAAAGCCCATTTGGCCTCAAGATTCGTGATGGGGCCATCGCTATCGCCGCTGGCGGCGGTGTTGGTGCACTGGCTTACGCATTCTTGTTGCGCGATATCGACACAATATCTCAATACCACCTCGACAATAGTTACGAAGGCGGTGGCGGCACAAACGTCGTGAACGTCATCCTCGTCGACTTCCGTGGCTACGACACGTATGGCGAGATCATCGTTCTCGGCATTGCGGGCCTTATCATTTACGCACTCATGCGCGCGCTCCTGGACGGGCCAGCGTCGAGACGCCTTAGAAATGTCGACTACTCCCAAAACCGCTCCCGTGATCGCCATCCGATGATGATGGTCGTCGTGACACGTGTGCTGATGCCAATCGCGGCGATGGTCGGAATTTACATCTTCCTGCGCGGCCACAACCAACCTGGGGGCGGCTTCGTTGCTGGTCTCGTCATCGCGATTGCATTGCTCATGCAGTACATGGCATCCGGCTTTGCCTGGACCCAAGCACGTCAGCGCATCGAGTATCACGCGATGATCGGCTTCGGTGTCATCATCGCAGGGCTGACCGGCGCTGGCGCGTGGGTCTTTGGTGCTCCGTTCCTCACCAGCAGTTACACCTATGTGAATCTACCGCCAATCGAGGAGTTCGAACTCGCCACGGCCGCGCTTTTCGATTTGGGTGTGTTCCTCACGGTCCTGGGGGCTGTGATGCTCATGCTCTACAGCCTTTCGCGCATCGCGCGCTACGCCGGGGAAACGGTCAACGTTGGGGCGATGGACTACGATCCTTCCAAAGCCACCGAGACCGACATAGAAGAGGAGGAGAAGTAAATGGAAATCCTCGTCGCAAGCGCTGTGGGGGTCCTGACCGCCGGAGGTGTATATCTTATGCTTCGGCTCAGAACGTTCCCCGTCATTCTTGGCCTCGCTCTTTTGTCCTATGCCGTGAACGTCTTCCTTTTCGCGAGCGGTCGACTTGCCATCAATCTGTCGCCAATTCTCTCCAAATACGGTGACGCTTCGTATACCGATCCGCTGCCTCAAGCCCTTGTTCTTACAGCGATCGTCATTTCATTCGGTATGACTGCCGTCTTGGTCATGATTGGCCTCGCAGCATATCTTGAAGCGGAAGACGATCGCATAGACATCGCGTCCGAAGACGACCAACAGCAGAACCAAAAGGACGCAGAAGCCTGATGCACTGGATCATCCTCCCCGTCGTTCTTCCTGCGCTCCTTGCGCCGATCATCGGATTTGTCACGCGCCACGACATAACACTGACCCGTGTGGCTTCGCTGACGGGAACCGTCCTACTGTTGGCTATTGCGGTTGGCCTTGCCGTGCTTGCAAGCGATGGAGAAACACACGTTTACAGGCTAGGCTCCTGGCGCGCACCTTTTGGCATCGTGCTTGTGCTGGACCGCCTGTCTGCTCTGATGGTCCTGGTGACGTCTGTTTTGGCACTGATCGTACTAATCCACGCAATTTCAACGGGATGGGATGACCGCGGCAAGCATTTCCACGCGCTTTTCCAGTTTCAACTCATGGGTATTTGCGGGGCGTTCCTGACGGGCGACATTTTCAACCTGTTCGTCTTCTTCGAGATACTGCTGATCGCGTCTTATGGCTTGATGATCCATTCGGGTGGCAAAGAACGGATGCAGGCAGGACTGCAATACGTCGTCATGAACCTCGCAGGCTCGACCCTGTTTCTGTTTGCGCTCGGCACGCTCTATGCAAGCACGGGCACACTGAACATCGCCGATCTGGCTGACAAAGTGAAAGACATTCCAGCGGATGAAGCCGCCCTCGTCCGCGTTGCATCCATGCTCTTGATGATCGTCTTTGCGGTGAAAGCAGCGTTGTTCCCGGTTCAGTTCTGGCTTCCAGCCACCTATTCGAACGCGCCGGCACCGGTTGCGGCGCTCTTTGCGATTATGACCAAGGTTGGTGCCTACGCGATCATCCGCATTCACACCATGGTCTTCGGACCCGGCGCGTCCGGGACAGAAGATCTGGCTGCGACTTGGCTCTTCCCCGCTGCTATCATCACCATCGCGGTTGGCGCGCTTGGCGTCCTTGGTGCCCGCCGTCTGCTTCCATTGATCTCGTTTTCAATCGTCGGTTCAATGGGCACCGTTCTGATCGCCGTAGCGTCTTTTTCGCCAGAGGCTCTGACTGCGGCGCTCTACTACATGGTACATTCGACCTTCGCGGCAGCCTGTTTGTTCTTAATTGCAGATCTGGTCATTTCGCGCCGAGACGGCGACCTCCTGCGCACCCAATCTCCAACCGTTCAAAACGGCCTTTTTGCTGCGCTGTTCTTCGGGGCCGCCATTGCGATGGCCGGCATGCCGCCTTTGAGCGGCTTCCTCGGCAAACTGTTGGTTCTGGACGCAATTCGAGAACCTGGTGCTATGGCATGGGCATGGACGGCGATTTTGGTCGGTTCCTTGCTTACAATTGTTGGTTTTGCGCGCGCAGGTAGCACACTCTTCTGGAAATCTACTTCGGTGGTGCCTGTTGCTGACGACCAAGAATCTTCGCCGGAGGGAGTCGCCGCAGAAGCCGAAACCCTCAAAGCCGCTCCAGCGGAATTGGCCCCGGCAATGCTTGGCCTGGCAACGCTGGCTGCTCTCGCTGCATTTGCCGGACCCGCCGCAGGGTATTTCGAGCAGACGTCGATGCAAATCTTTGACAGTCCGGGATATGTGTCTGCCGTCCTGAATCCCGAGGGAGCCCGCTAAAGATGTTATCGCGCTTGATCCCACATCCGCTTCTCAGTGTGACGTTGACCCTCGTTTGGCTTGGCCTCGTGAACACGTTCAGCTTGGGTAATCTGATCCTTGGTGTTGTCTTCGGGATCATCATCCCGGCGTTCACCGCGACTTACTGGCCAAACAGACCAAAAGTCCGCCGGCCATTGAAAATCGTTGAGTATGCGCTGGTGGTTTTGTGGGACATTATCGTCGCCAACGTGAAGGTGGCGATAATCATCCTATTCAAACCAGAACGAACCATCGCTTCCAAATGGATACCGGTTCCTCTGGAGTTGAAGTCCCCCGAAGCAATCACTGTTCTGGCTGGCACCATTACAATGACGCCCGGCACAGTGTCTGCAACGCTTGCTGCCGATGGCGGCGCCATTCTGGTCCACTGCCTTCACACCGACGATCCAGACGGCGTTCGGGACGAAATCAAATCACGCTACGAGCGGCGCCTTATGGAGATATTCCCATGATTGAGTTCGCAATGATGTTTGCTGCCATTTGCTATGGCATTGCTCTCCTCTTGGATCTTTGGCGCATTGTCACCGGCCCGGACGCCGCTGATCGAATTCTTGCTTTAGATACTATGGTCATCAATGTTATCGCACTTATTGTGATCTACGGCATCTTTCGTGAAACGACGATTTACTTTGAAGCAGCCATGTTGATTGCAATGGTCGGGTTTGTTTCTACCGTTGCTTACTGTCGCTACCTGCTTCGCGGCGACATCATCGAATAGGAGGCCGCCATGAATGTCTTCGTTGAATTTTTGATCGCCTTCGCATTGATCGTAAGTGGCTTTTTCGGCTTCGTCGGCTCTTATGGCCTTATCAAACTCAAGGACAGCGTGCAGAGATTGCACGCGCCAACGAAAGCAACAACTCTGGGTGTTGGCGGCGTTCTTATCGCCTCAATCATGTATTTCATTGCAAAGACCGGATATGTCACCGTCCATGAGCTTTTGATTACGCTCTTCCTGTTCCTGACAGCGCCAATCACCGCGAACTTCATTGCCAAGGCCTATATGGCCCGGAATATGAAAGTAGACGAATTTCCGCCGTCTGGTGGTGATTACGGTTGGTCTGTCTACGATGATCCACCTGAGGTCGAGGACGCAACCGAGGATACTACGCCTTCTGGCTAACTCTCACCCCGCAGTTGCTGCCCAAACAAGTCCGGCCATCAAGGATCCGGCAAAGGCAATTCCCAGATAAGCCGAAAAGACCTTCGGTTTGACAAGCGCCCAAACCGCAACGGCCGCCGGGATGCTGCTGACTCCGCCTGCCAGCATGAAGGACATCGCAGCTCCTGGGGCCATGCCCTGTTCTAGAAGAGCGTCCACCAAGGGAACTGCCGCGTATCCATTGAGGTAGGCTGGAGCACCCACCAAGGCCGCAAGGAATACAGGCATCACACCTCCGCCACCGAGAACGCCAGCGATCCATTCGGCTGGAACATACTGCAGCATCAGCGATTCAAGCATATACGCCAACAGAAGCCATTTTCCGAGGAAGAGCGCATTCTCTACTGCAGTCTCTTTGAAGACCGCACGCCGCGGCTGTTCGTTCCAGAACTGCCAATTTACGTTACCGCTGAATGGAGACGGGCCGCAACCACATCCGCCAACTGACGTCGCAGGCCGTAACGGTTCGGTAAAGATAGGCGTTTTTGCAAGCGCGTAAACCACCGCACCCCCGAGCAAACCCATCAAAACAGCGGCGACGGTTTTGCCAATGGCAAACTGGAAACCGAGTGTCCCCGCAGTTATGAGAAACATCGCCGGGTCCATAAGGGGCGAAGAAATCCAAAACGCCATGACTGCCGACAATGGCGCGCCGACAGCCAAAAGCGCGGCGATAAACGGGATAACCTCGCAGGAGCAAAAAGGGGACAATCCCCCGAGCATGGCCGCCATCGCAATCATCCGGACCTCGCGCCCTTCAAACGCGCGCGCGAGAATGGCATCAGCCCCGCTCGCTTTCAGGGCCCCTACCGCCAGAACCGCAAAAGCGATGAAGATGCCAGTTTGCCCCATAGCCCCCGCGGCGAAGCGAATGGTCTCAATCGACTGTTGAGTGTCAATGAGTGCAATGCCAACGGGCAGCAAGGCAACCAGAAGCCAAACTCGATCTAATCGCCAGGTCACTGACGGTGAATTTGTTGTGTCAGCCATGTTTTACGCCCACTTCGGCATGTGGTGCATCTGCGCAGCATTTTTCCAGAAGAAATGTGGTAAGGCTTTCGATGCGCGCGAAGTCGACACCGATGCAGATGATCTTCCGCCCCTCGCGCTTTTGATCGACAAGCCCAGCGGCTGAGAGAATCTTCATGTGGTGAGTCAGCGTGGACCCGGTGATACCGCATCGTTCGCCAAGATCACCAATTGTCAGGCCATCTGGTCCAGATCGAACCAGAGTCCGCAAGACGTGCAGCCTTTGTTCTGAGCCGAGCGCTGCGAACGTCGAAGCAGCCTGTGTCAGATCAAGGGAAGTATCCATTTGCATGTTCATGATTCTATATTTCTAGAATTATCGAAATAAAGTCAAGTTGGACGGTGTACACTACGATCACTATGTTCACTCCAGATGCAAAACGATCTCCTCAAACTCAAATCAGAACTCGCAAAGTGTACGCTTTGCTCCGAGCGTTTCGCGGCCACCGCGACGGCGCATTCCCCTCGACCTGTGGTCTGGTTCGATCGCGGCGCGCGGGTACTGATCGCCGGGCAAGCACCTGGAAACAAAGTCCATGCGTCAGGCGTTCCATTCACCGATCCATCGGGCGATCGGCTACGCGACTGGCTCGGCGTCGATGAGGAAACTTTCTACGACCGATCACAAGTGGCCATCGTTCCCATGGCTTTCTGCTTTCCCGGCTACACCAAGAACGGATCAGATCTGCCGCCGCCTCCAATCTGCGCAAAAACGTGGCGCACCGGGATTGTACAGGCACTCCCCGGTATCAAACTCACCCTGCTCATCGGCAGTTATGCTCAGAAATGGCACTTGGGTGCGGACAAAGCACCAACAGTGACCAACACCGTTAAAAGCTGGAGAGAATTTGGACCAAACGTATTTCCCCTCCCACATCCAAGCTGGCGGAACACGGCTTGGATCAAACGAAATCCATGGTTTGAAAGTGACCTTTTGCCAGTGCTAAAGACCACCGTAAAAGAGGCACTTGGATGACGGATACACCTCTGGATTTGGCGTTGACCGCCATGGAAGCGGCACCGGAAAACGATGAGGCGCGTCTGACGTTCTATGAGCGTCTTGCTGAAAGCGAACTCTTCCTTTTACTCGAGCGTGAGCCCGAAGGAGATCAAGTCGAGCCTCGACTTTTCCAGACCGCGGATGGTGATCTTGTTCTCGTTTTCGATCGTGAGCATCGCCTCACCGACTTCGCTGAAGGCCCCGCGCCATATGCTGCGCTTTCGGGACGTAGCCTGGCGGCGATGTTGCATACCCAGAACATCGGGGTTGGCGTAAACCTTGGGGTCGCGCCGTCTTCAATTGTGATCCCCCCTGACGCAGTTTCCTGGCTGAATGAAACATTGGGCGAAGACCCGCTCGAGGTGACGGAGACGCCAGAAGAGATCTTGCCACCCGGCAACCTACCTGAGCGATTGGTGACCGGCATCGACGCCAAACTCGCCCAAGCTGCCGGTCTGGCGGATTTCGCCTATCTTGCCGCGGTCAAATATCGGGGCGGACGGAATGGCCACCTGCTGGCGTTCATCGGCGCAACCCCTGGTGCGGAGCCAGCGCTCGCCGGATCAGCCCGGGAAGCACTTGTCTTTTCCGGTCTGGATGCGGGCGAGGTTGATGTGGCGTTCTTAAAAGCCAGCGACCAGATCGCCGCAAAACTCGCGAAACTTGGGCTCCGCTTCGACCTTCCCAAAGCGCCACAGGCATCCGTCCCGGGAGCACCTGGCTTGGACCCGGACACCCCTCCGAAACTCAAGTAGGCACCTTAATATCCCGCGTTTCGGTCGACGAGGAACTTCATCGGCTGACCGCTCTCGGCACGGCGAATATTCTCCGCGACAAGCTTGGCCGCAGTATCTGGCCGCGTGTCTGAAGCGATATGCGGGGTGACTGTCACACGGTCATGCTGCCAGTACGGATGTTCCTTGGGCAAAGGCTCAACGCGAAACACATCCAGCGTCGCATGCGCGACTTGGCCGCTGTCCAATGCCGCCAATAGCGCATCATCATCAACCAACGGACCGCGCCCTGGGTTGATAATCTTTGCCCCTCTCGGCAGCAGGCTAATGCGATGAGCATTGAGGATATCAGCCGTCTCAGCCGTCTGCGGCAAAAGGAGCACCACGATCTCGCTTGCGGCTAAAGCCTCGGCAAGCCCGTCTTCTCCGTGGTAACACCGCACGCCGGGCACTTGTTTGGGTGAACGGCTCCAGCCATGGACATCAAAGTTCAGTGCAACCAATGCGTCGGAAACGGCCGCACCCAATGCGCCCAGACCGAGAACCAGCACAGATCGGTCCTTTGCGAGCGGAGGAACATGAACCTCCCAACTCGTATCCTGCCGGAGAACATCCTGATCCATATCTAGGTGATACCGAAGGACGTGACCGACGCAGTATTCAATCATTCCTTCTTTCAGCCCGGAATCGACCATCCTCGCCAACGGCACCTGTAATGTCGGATTGTCGACGATCTTCTCGACGCCAGCCCAAAGGCTTTGCACGCCTTTCAGGTTGGTGAATTGTGAAAAGTCCTTAAGCCACCCCGTTGGCGCATAAACGATGTAGTCGACCGTCGCTGGTTCTGACTCGCGGACGAGGTTGGCACTCATCCCCTCGGCCTTGAATGCGTTCTCCAAGGGCGCACCAAACTCTTCCCAATCCTTGTTGGGCGCAGCGAATAGGATAGTTATCATCGACTTCGCGGCCTGTGGATGTGAGCAGACTGCACAAGGCCAAACGCCCCCATAAGCACAAGCATGGATGAGCCACCGTAGCTGACGAGCGGCAATGGAACACCCACAACCGGTGCTAGACCCATGACCATGGACATGTTCACGGCAAAGAACAGGAACAACGTCGCAGCCACACCTAGTGTCAAAAGAGCGCCGAACCGGTCTGAGTTCTGAACCGCCGACGCGACACAAAAGAGGATGATCAAGCCGTAGAGGACTAGCAGCGAGAAGCCCCCGACAAAGCCGAATTCTTCGGCCAGCGTCGTAAAAATAAAGTCTGTTTGTTTCTCGGGCAGGAAGTTCAGGCGCGATTGTGTGCCTTGCATAAAGCCTTTTCCGGTCCAGCCACCTGAACCTAGCGCAATCTTGGATTGGGTGATGTGGTACCCAGCACCAAGGGGATCCATCGACGGATCGAGAAACGTATCAATGCGCCGGAACTGATAGTCCTTCAGAAGCTGCCAGTCGGTGCCACGCGATGAAAAGATAGCCGCAACCAGTCCCACACCCGCGGCGATAACGGCGATGAAGTACCACCACGACACGCCTGCGCAAAACATCACGATACCCCCGCCAGCCACCAGCAGGATAGCGGTGCCGAGGTCTGGTTGCCTCAAAACCAAGGCCGTCGGAATCAAGATCAAACCCACTGGGAACAGCACCCACAGCGGGCGGGACACCTTTGCCATAGGAAGCCAGTCGTAATAGGCAGCCAGGATCATGACCAGAGAGATCTTCATGACCTCTGACGGTTGCAGTTGCATGAAGCCAAGATCAATCCAGCGCTGCGCGCCCATGCCAACTGTTCCGAAGAACTCAACAAGGAAGAGAAGCCCCAAGCCGCCCAAGTAGGCAAGCCCCGCCATATTGCGCCAAAACCAAATTGGCACCATGCCAACAGCCATCATAACGGCGAGCCCAAGGGCGAACCGTTTCATTTGCGGTTCCGCCCAGCGCCCCACATCACCGCCTGCCACCGATGTAAGCATCAGAAATCCAACGCAGGCGACGGCCGTCAACAGAAGCGCGAGTGCCCAATTGGCATACAAAATCTTGCGCGCTCCCGTTGGGACCGTTTGGACCTTGTATTCCAGATAGCTCATGCGCGACTCGGTGACTTCGGTGCTTCTTGGCGGGGCCGGACAGGAAGCTCTGACAGCATTGATCGAACGCGTTCGCGTTGATCGCTCGGGTACGCCTCTAACGGTAGAATGTCCCCATAAAGCGCGTAAAGGAGTATATCGCGCGCCGGCGGTGCCGCGGCACTCGACCCGCCGCCACCATGCTCCACGACGACCGAGATCGCGTACTTTGGTTTGTCAAACGGCGCGTAGGCCACGAACAGACCATGATCGCGCCTTTCCCATGGAAGCTGGTCGTTTCTGAAGACGCCACGCGCGCGTTCGGCGGTGGTGATGTTGCGCACCTGACTGGTCCCTGTCTTGCCGGCCATCTCCATACCCTCGGCGACGATGCGCGACCGGCGCGCGGTGCCCCGGCGACCGTTTGACACGTTGTACATAGATTGCTGAATGAGCTTCAGGTGCTGGCGCGAAACGTTCAGCGGATCCATTTCCGCTATGGGTTGCTCGATTCCATTTACGGACTTGACCAAACGCGGTGAGACGGCCTTGCCGCTGGCAAGCCGCGCCGTCATCACCGCAAGTTGTAGCGGAGATGTCAAAACGTCGCCCTGCCCGATGGCGGTGTTGAGCGTTTCACCAGGCAACCACTGTTCGCCGCGCGCTTGTGCTTTCCATTTAGTGGACGGCACAATACCTTTGCGTATCGCCGAGACCGGCAAATCAAAACGTTCTCCCAGGCCGAACTCGCCGCAAAGCTCAGCCAGATTATCGATCCCTGTCCGCTGCGCAGCCTCATAGAAATAGACGTCACATGACTGCGTGATCGCCTGATCCATATTGACCCACCCATGGCCATCCTGCTTCCAACAGTGGAAACGACGACCACCAAATAACAAGTAGCCGGGGCACCAAACCTTTTCTTCAGGCCCGATCACGTTGTGACGAAGGGCGGCAAGACCCGTCATCATTTTGAACGTTGAAGCGGGCGGATAGAGCCCCTGCACCGTTTTATTGAAAAGCGGCCGATACTTGTCTTCGGTCAACGCGCGGTAGCTCGTTGTAGATATGCCTCGCACAAACAAATCTGGATCAAAAGACGGTGACGACGCCATGGCCACCAAATCGCCCGTCTCGATGTCAATGACGACGGCACCCGCACTGTCA
>CAZMRS010000035.1:0-10915 GCA_964568435.1 uncultured Boseongicola sp.
GGCACACGACTCTGGACGATTTCTCGAACACGCAGCCCAAAGCAATTCCAGAAAATTGGTGGCAAAGATTCGGTGTCTTTCTTTCAGGCGGCAATCCAGAGGCATTCGGGCGAAGGCTTCCATGACCCATGTATTGTGACCAGCTTGCGGCACCGCGCGACGGTCGTACATCAACTCAAGGAAATTCAATCTGGCAGCCGCATAATTTGTGAACCTATGGCCCGTAACACCGGGCCGGCCGTTCTGGCGGCGGCGCTTACGTTGATGGCAAGCGACCCGGAGGCTTTGATCCTTGTTGTGCCGGCTGACCACGTGATTGAGGGCGATATCAACAGCACGATCATGCGCTATGCCGGCGCGGCGATGGACGGGAATATCATCACGTTCGGCATCTCGCCTCGCGGACCGGAAAGTGGCTTTGGCTACATCACCAAAGGCGACGAAATCGACGGGTATTCTGGTCTGTACAAGGTGGACCAGTTTATTGAAAAGCCATCGAAACCTGAGGCGCAGCGGATAATAGATGAGCTTGACGCTGCTTGGGCGTCAGGGATCTCTCTGTTCTCGGCAAAAACAATTGTTGAAGAGTACGAGAAGTATGATCCTGGCACGGCAGCCGCGATCAAACGCTCTGTCATGGGGGCGGCGATATTCCCCGAGGCCTTCTATCTGGATGGTGAAGCGTTTAGCGAAGCAAAGGCTGACCCGACTGAGATGGCGGTGTTCGAGCGCACTGACCGTATCGTCACAACCTCTCTTGAAGTGAACTGGAACGACGTTGGAAGCTGGTCTGCGATGTTTGACATCGCCAAGTCTGACAGCAATGGAAATGTCTTTCAGGGCGATGTGGTCGCTGTAAGTTCCAAAAACACGATGGTGCGTTCCGAAGGGCGTCTTGTGAGTGTTGTTGGTCTCGACGATATCATCGTTGTCGATACGCCCGATGCTCTTCTGGTGACGCGACGCACTAGCACGCAGAAAGTAAAGGACGTCGTTGAAGAGCTGAAAAGCAAGGCGCGGCCTGAGGCCGAATACTACGCAAGCGCTGCGCCTAAGATGGTATCGTTCACCATGCCCGCGGGGCTCGAACGCATTCACGAGACGGAAACATTTAACCTCGGAACAAGTCAGCTGCCACTTGGGGCGTTTGTTGACATGGATGCAGGTCACGGCCGTCAAGTGATTGTCGTCAAAGGCACTGTACATGCACAAGGTCCTGCCTGGCAAAAGACTGTGCGCGAGGGCGGCCGGATTTATTCCGACCCTGAAGGGTCTATTCGCATTACCAACTGTGGGGACGGCGAGGGCGAGTTGTTGTTCATGACGTTCGATACGGACGTGGACTCGCCCAAATCCTTGCCGGCTTCAGCGAGCCATGCCTAAGGCTTTGAAAACTCTACGCCGGAGTGTTTTCCGGGTTGTTGCGGCATGTGTCGGACTTGGCTTTTTGGCGGGCGTTTCGAACGCGTCGCCTGATTGGTCTGTTATGCAGTTGCGGCAACAACTTACCGATTTGTCTGCGAGTGTAAATTCGGGAGACTTGCGCGACGTCGCTTTGCGCGAGCTTACGCAGGAGCTCGATTGGCCCGGTCCCAGATTCTCGTCACGCGCTCTTGAAACGTTCTTTGAACCGGAGACCCCCGCAAATCTTGAGTGGAGCGACATTCGATACGGTCTTGCCGCGCTGAACCAAGCTTACGGCGCGAAGGACAGCTTTGACATCCTGCGAGCAAACATTCGCGGTGAAAACCTTGCTTTGACGGTCGAAAGCGGCGTGGCCACTATGAAGCAGTTGCAAGATCGACTGACGCATCGACAGCTTGGATTGGACATAAACACACGCGCGCTGATCCTGCGCACACCGATTGTGATAAAGGATGGTGCTAGTCTGAGACTTGGTCCAAACGATGTGATTGATCTGAGCCGTCGTGACGGTGCGTTTATTCTCAATTTTGGGCGATTAGAAATTTACGGGTCGCGCATTGCAGTAACAGATGACATGAGCCCGTATAACGATGAGTTTGTGCCGTTTATCACCTCGGTCGGAACAGGAACCGTGCATGTGTCGGGCGCATCATTCAGAGGTTTGGGTTTTGGAAAAACGGCAAAGTTTTCCGGCTTTTCAATGGTCTCGCATCCGACGATGCGACCGCTTCAAAGGTCCGTGGTTGAGCATTCGCGGTTCGAAAACTTGGTAACACTTGCCGTTGTCGGGCGGCGCCAAGTCGAGCTTCGAGACAACCGCCTCTTTGATATGCGGCGGAACCCGCTTTTGGTGTCGCGTTCACCCGAGGCGCTCGTTTCAGGGAACCTATTCGCCGGGCCGACACCCACCAACGCTATCCGTGTTTCAAATGGTTCATCTGGTGTTCGGATATTGGACAACGTCATTCTCGAAGGATCGCGCGCGGGAATGTTGGTGTCATCGACCAGCGATCATGTCGAAATCTCCGGCAATCTTATCTGGCGTCGCGACGGCGGTGGCGTGAAGTTGCAAGATGTGTCTTGCGGCCGCGTGTTGGCCAACTTGATCTTGGACGACCGTCAAAAAGGCGTTGAAATTCGAAGCAGCGCATACGCGAGGGTCGAGGACAATCGGATCATAGGCAACAAAGGCACCGGGTTGATGGTGGCCGCGCAACGTCCGGGCAACATCACGTTCGTTTTTGGCAATCTAATACGTGAGAACGGGTCTGGAGTTGCCACAGCGACCGGGGCACGCATCGCGCTGTTCAAGAATGATTTGAGCAATCAGCTTCCAAAGCTTTTGGACGGTGACATCACGCAGCAGTTTCGCGCGCTTGCCAATGATCTAAGAGGGCAGGACGCCATTTTGCTGGATGGTGGCGGATCAGAGGCACTTGGTCGCCATAATTTCGGCGAATGTCAGCGATAGAATCGGAGCCTGATAACGGTTCACTGAGCTAGGGCTGAATGCACTCTGGGTGAGCCGCAAGAAACGGGGCAAATGAGTACGATGGCGAAAAAGCCACGGAGAGCAGGAACTGTGATTTCTAGAGGTCTGGCCGCAGTGTCAGCTTACGGTGCTGTCATAGGTGCCGTTTGCACTGTTGCGATAGCATTCGGTGCGACCAAAGTCGAAGCCCAATCACGGTATTCCTGCACAGAACTCAACAATGCTCATGTGCCTGTTATCGAAGGTGAAAACGGAAACTTCTTTCGTGTCGATCCGGATCTGGTTTTATCGCACGATTTCTCAGATTCAGTTATCGAACGCATAAGCGCGCTCTCGGATGCGCTGGCTGCGCGGGGCACAAAGCTGATTGTTGTTCCACTGCCGACAAAAGCGATCGCAATGCCCGATCTGCTTGGGCCAGACGCGTCCACTTACGCTTATGACCGGAGTCTGGCAGCAACGCTCTATCAGGACGTGATTGTGCGCTTTCGTGCGTCTCGCGTGGCGACTGTGGATGTGCGCAGAGCTTTGTTGGGCGGGTGGAGCGACACACAGGCGTTCTTCAAAACAGACCGACGTATGACCAATGAGGGCCTCATTCGTCTTGTGGGCGAAATTTCAAAGCAGATGCCCGCGCGGCAACGATCGACGGAGGATGGCTTCACCACTGTTCGACGGGAGACGCTTGACATTGCGTCCCATGATAAACTGGTGCTGCAGCTAAACTGCCTTTCTGCACTGCCGAGCGTCAGCACTGGAGACTATGTAACCACGGTCCTGGGCGCGGGCCTCGTCGCAGGTGATGCGCCGAAGCTCGTGTATGTTGGCTCTGACATGACGGCGCATGGTGATCTGAACCTTGCGGGGTTTCTGTCTGATGCGGCGAATGAGGCTGCGTATGTTGTCAATGGTGGTGACAGTAGCCTTCATGCATTAACGTCGTTCATGACCTCAGACGCTTACGAAGTTGCCGCGCCTGATGTGCTGATCTGGGAGTTGCCAATCTGGGAGCCCCTCGCATCAGGAGGAGATCAACCTTTGCGAGAGGTGTTGGCCGCCGCGGAAGGACGCTGCGAGACACCGCTTGAAATGGCGTTGCTTGAAAGTGGTGGCGTGCGAATTGAGTTGTCCGACGCAGAGTTCACGAGCAACGATACTTTGTTCCTCGACAATTCCGGGATGCCTTCGACAAAGGCTGCGTTTTCGTTCGTTTCGCAAGACGGACAGAGGCGGACGCGTTCGGTGGAGCGCCCTGTGGAAGTGTCCGCTTCTGGCCGGTTCTACATGCCACTTTCTGGACTGTGGGAGCTTGGAGCGAAATACGTGGACATCAATGTTCCACTTGATGAGACGAAATTGCCAAGCGTGATGCTTTGCCGGAAGGTTCCGGCATGAATACCAAAAAGCTTATAAATATCAGCGCTATAATGGTGTTTGCGTTCGTGCAGCCTGCGTTTTCGGAGCGCTTGGCTCTCACTTTTCTACCACCGGATTTGCCACCGGCAGACGTCTGTAACGCACCCCCGGAAGAACGGGAAGTTGAAGAGTTACAGGACGGCGAGATCGTTGTTGCTCCGCCTGTGCAAGTCCGTTTGGAGGACAAAGAGCGCGTTCGGTATCTAAGTCGTGATATTCGAGACCTGACGCAGGACGGCGCACGCGAGTGGACCGCCTACATCGAAGAGCTCATCACCCGAAAGGCTGTGCTTGATCCACGTTATGTGGGCGTCAATGAAACGTTTGAACGTGCGGAGTTGCTGATTAAAGCTGGCCAGCTCGATGAGCTGGAGCAACGTGGCCTGTTGAAAAGCCTGGTGGCTGAAATTGAAACCATGACCAACTCCCAGAAGGTCAAGCTCGCACATTTTCTGCGGTTGGGGATCGGAGTTGAGGCCGACCCGACGCGCGCCGATGCGCTCCTTGTCGATGCTGGCTTCGCGGGGAATTCGGCAGCTTTGCTGGCGATCGTGCGCCTGGAATTGAGTGGTCAACCGGTACAGGGTTGGGACATTACCCCGGAAGAAACGGCGACGCTTGCTTTTGGCGGCATGATTGGCCAAATCAACCTGGGGCTTTGCGACCGCGCGGAGCGGATGGCTCGCGAGTATATCAACGGTGATATACTCGAGCCAAATCAAGAGCTTGCCTACGCCTGGCGTGTGTTCGCTGCGGATCTTGGCGGCGCGGATGCGGCCTGGCGTGTTGTCGAACATCATCTGAATGGCACAGCGCCACGCGCTGACCGTGACGTGCTGGAAAAGTATTTAGAGCAGGCCGTCGCAGGCGGTGTCGAGATCGGCGATCAAGAGATCGTTCAGCTGGAAGACAGTGGCCTCATCCTTGTTGACGACATCAGAGAAATGCTTGCGCGTCACCCAATATCGGTGAGGCCAGGCGTGCGTCGAGTTGCTTCCGATTACATGACCCTTGACGTCAATCCGATCTATGCCGCTCCACAGAGAGAAAGCGATTTACGTAGCTATCTTAATGACATGGTGAACATACCTAATGCTCCTGCGCATATGTTCACGCGCCTTGCAAAGGAAGTATTGCTTCGCGATGGTCGATGGGGCGGCGAGGTGGAAGCACGCGTTTTGCTGACGACTGCGATCGAACGCGGCGATCCGGAAGCGCATGTTTTGCTGGCGGACATGCAAACCCGGTATCGTCGTGCGCCTGAGGCACTCGGTGCCGCCGAGAACTTGTTGCTCGATGCTGTTTCGCGGTTCGAACATGCCCCGGCGATGGCTGCTTTGGATGAGTTGTATCGTTGTCGCCTCCCAGGTGCTCCGTTTCTAAATGAGGCGGCGTTCTGGTCGAACGCCTATCGCGCTTCGGCGGTGGCCCGAATTTCAGCTTCACCATCCGATACCGCGAAGTTGTCAACGACATTTGAGCCGAGAAAAGTGGCGTTGATTCAAGGGCATGCGGTCCAGGGGCACCCAGCATCCAAAGCGAAGATCCTTCAGATTTTGCAATCGGACCCGCTGGTGTCTGAGGCAGCCATCAAGTTCTGGGCCGAACAGGTGTCGGCGAATGATATCGCGTTGGAAGACTATGTGATCCAGGAATTTGTTCTGGCATCGACGGAGCGAGATCGGCTGCGGGCGATAGACCTCTACCGGCGAGCATATCTCGATGTTGGTCAAGCGATGTCTCTCGACCTTGCTGTTGCCTTGGTGGAGCATGCCGGTCGTGATCCGCAAACCGCCAAGGACATTCTTGGATTGCTGGAACGATCCTCGAGCCGAGGTGAGGGGGCCGCGATCCGGCTCTTGGCGCGGCTGACCGGGCGGACAACGCGTGAGGTCTATGCTGAGTATGCAGACAAAATTGAGGAGCGAGGCGACTTTCTGGCGCTTATGGTGGCGGCGCCCTTCGTCGACGACGCCAAGTTTGCCGATTACATGGACCGCGCTGTGTCTTTGATGAATTGCTCGACCAAGGATGTTGCTGAGTTGGCAGAGGCTTATGCGTCGCGTGGGAATGCAGACGAAGCGATGCACTGGCTTCAGGTTGGCTTGTCTTTGGAGGGTGGCAATGTCCTTTCGAAGTTAGGTCTGACTGATCGTCAGGCCGAAGTATTTGACGCTGGCTTGCCCACTGCGGTGAGCCTCGGTGAAGACGCCGGCGAACGTAAACGGCGCGCGTATATCGATGCGTCCGACGCGCGCGGTTTGGACTTTGATCCCGACCTGGCTGCCGAGCGTTTGGCGGGGATGCTTCTAAGTGAAGACAGCGGAGAGCAGATTTGGGCGATTACTCAGTTTTCCTCGGCTCCGGCTATCATACAGGAAATAGTTAAAGAAACCGTTGATACTTCGGAGGTCATACGGCTTGCCGCAGCAACAGGTGACGCACGTGCGCAGTATGAGTGGGGTATGTACCTGAGAAATGGAGCGGAATCAGCAGATGATCTTGCCCTTTCCGCCGAGGCATTTCTTGCGGCTGCGCAGGCTGGGCGTGCTGACGCAATGACGGAGTATGGGTTTGCCCTCGGGTTTGGTGTAGGGGTCGAAACTGATCTGAAATTGGCGCTGATTTGGTTGCAAAAAGCGCAGGTCTTAGGAAATGATCGGGCGCGTGATCTTGCGCGCATGATCCGAGCGATGGATCCAGAATGATGCTGCGACTGCCCAAAAAATTTCTCTGTTTGATTGCGGGTGTCTGTGGCTTCGCGGGGTACGCTCCTGGACCGGCCATAGCCGACGATGTTTTTGTATGCCCCGCCGCGCCGAAGCCAGTGATTTCACTGAGTTATCAAAGCCGTTATGCGGCAAACGATGATGCGCGAGCGGAGATTGACCCGGACCGAAAGGCGGAAGCATTAGCGGCTTTGAAGCCGTTGGACACATTCGTTGACATGCTCGCATTCACTTCAGCTGACCTTTACCAGGGCTCCCCAGACGAGCGGAAAGCGCGCGCAACCTGCTTGGTGGATCAATTGGCCGTATGGGCTGAAGCGGACGCGTTAAGTGATGTCTCGACCGAGACTGCAAATCTGACAGTTGGTTCGCGTCTTGCGGCGTTCTCGATGGTATTGTGGCAGACACAGCCGTATGCGCCGGATCATCCTGAGCGCGATAAAGTATTGAAATGGTTGGAAAACCGTATCGATGCACAAGTTGCTTTTTGGGACGGCGCGCCGAGCGGTGCACGGGTTGGTAACTTGCGCGCCTGGGCCGCATTGGCCGCGGCGGCAACCGCTCAACAGACAGGGCGGCTGGATCATCGCAGCTGGGCGAAAACGTCTCTGACAGACGTTATGTGTACCGCGGAGGATGATGGAAGCCTTCCGCAGGAGATGTCGCGAGGCCGATTTGCGCTTCATTATCAATTGCATGCAATCGCTCCATTGGTGACGGCGTCAGTCCTGCTTGAGCGTCAGGGCGTTCGGGCGAGTTCTCTGTGTGACGGTGCGCTTCATCGCATTGTGCAATTTGCAATGTCCGATCTTTTTGATGGCTCCAAGACGGAGGCGAAGACGGGCGAGGCGCAGTCTTTGTTCGATGGGTCAGACTACTTGATGGCTTTTCAACTCGCGTGGATAGAGCCGTATATGGTGTTGAGACGAACCGATACTTTGGAGGCGACGGCGGAGGCTTTGCGGCCTTTGATCTATACGAAACTTGGTGGCAACCAGACCGAGATCTGGCAGTAAGCCGCGACTTATCCACACCGTGCGGGCAACACTATTGTGTCAACGCAACACCCTTTGGGGTCAGCGTGCGTTAACTCTCTGATTAAAGGCGAAATTCCAAATCGGTATCGCGTCGGTATTACGTCGGTATTGCGTCGGTATTTGTGCGCGCGTTGCCCGTGAATTCCGTGGTTAACGGTGCGTTCGGCGGTCGTTTGTTACCAATGCGCTAATTGCCGATCAGTAGGTGGCACGACCGCCGGACAAGTCGAACACACCTGCGGTTGTGAACGAGTTTTCGGCGGACACCAGCCATGTGATCATATTGGCGGCTTCTTCGACTTCCAGGAATCGCTCGCGAGGGATTTTTGAGAGCATGTAGGCGATATGCTCCTCGCTCATCTGGTCGAATATCGGCGTGCGGGCGGCTGCCGGAGTCACGCAATTTACCGCTATATCGTGCCCTGCGAGTTCCTTGCCAAGGGACTTGGTGAACCCGATGACGCCGGCCTTTGAGGCAGAGTAGGCGCAGGCATTGGGATTGCCTTCTTTGCCTGCGATGGATGCGATGTTGACGATGCGGCCATAGTTGCGCGCGCGCATGCCTGGCACGACGGCTTTGTTGACGTGGAAGGTGCCGTTCAGGTTGACCGCGCAAATATGCGCGAAGGTGTCGACGTCGTAGTCCTCGACAGTGTTATTCGGGCCGGCAAGACCAGCGCTGTTCACGACAATGTCGACCGGGCCCAAGGCGCTTTCTGTTTGGTTGAGTGCAGATTGAACAGAGCCCCAGCTTGATATGTCGACGTCAACAGCCGCGGCGTCACCGCCGAGGGTTTTGACGGTTTCCAGATTGCGCGCTTGGTTTGTGTCCCAGCTTGCCACCTTTGCGCCCGAGGCGAGGAGGCGTGATGCCACCGCAAGACCGATGCCCTGAGCACCGCCTGTCACTATCGCGGTTCTACCCGAAAGATCATACGTATTCATGCCAGATGCCTCCCAAACTTTGTTTGGGACAGAGCTAGCAGTCGATGGAAGGGAAGAGAAGTCCGCCGGTGTCGATTAGGACCGGCTGGCTTTTTCGCTTACTGCCACACGGTTTCCCTGCGGGTTTGCAAGATGCGCGATCAGCGATGTTTGTTTGATGTTGAGGAACAGGGTGGCACCACGCGTGTCGCGCGGCTTTGCGGCCGTTTGGCTTGGTCGACGAAATGCGATGACGTTGCTCATAAGCACGACTCCTGTTTCTTCGACCATGACATAGACACCCCTTTTGTGACCTCGATTGGGCACAAGTGAGGAAATACCACGGTTAATGTTTACGAATTGTGAACGCTGATTTTACGGAAGCACGAGCAACCAGAGCCAAACCGTCACAATGGACATTGCTGTACCAGCGAGAACGGAGGAGGCGGCGACACGGCGTGCTGCTCCGTACATGTTGGCGAAGATGTACGTGTTCACGCCGGGCGCCATGGAGGCTGTCAGCACTGCAGAGCGTATGGCATCCCGATCAAGTTGGAAGGCATGCGCCAGGCCGATTGTGATGCTTGGGTGAATGACGAGCGAAATCACGCAGACCATCGCGATTGTGCGTGTGTCGCCTTCCGGTTTGTAGCGGACAAGCACGCCACCAAGTCCGAAAAGTGCCGCAGGAATGGCCGCCAGAATCATCATGTCCACGGCATCCATAAAGACACCAGGCAGCGGAATACCGGTGAGGTTTACAACGAAACCCAAGCCGATACCGATGACCAACGCATTACGGAACATAGAACGCAGGATTGTTCGAACGAGTTTCGATAGTTCGCGTGTTTCTGAACGAGCGATCTCCATCGCCGTGACGCCGAGCATGTAGCAAAACGGAGCGTGGATGGCGACGATGGCATAGTTTGCCGCAAGCGCTTCGATGCCATAGGCGCGCTCGGTGATGGGAAGGCCGAGAAGGACGGAGTTGGAAAACAGGCACACAAAGCCGATTGCTATCGCGTCAGGCCAGTTTCGAGCGAACAGCAAGCGTGCCCCGAGTACCCCGAGGAGAAATCCGCTGGAGGCACCGACGTAAAACGCGATCAGAAGCTCGGGGCTGAATTTGGCCGAAAGATCGAGCGTTGAAATCGCACGGAACAGCAAGCACGGGATCGCGTAATTCTGCGTGAAGCGCATGAGCCCGTCGACACCAGCATCGGAAAACCATCCTTTCCAAACGGCGAGGTATCCAAAGCCAATAACAAGGAAAACCGGCAGAATGACGTCGAGTAGGGCCTGCATCGAAGTTAGTCGTCCACTTCGATCTTCATTCCGTCAAACGCGGGCGTCACATGGTCAGGGGTCTCTGCGTCGACTGTTTCGTAGTCGAGGTCGATGTGCATGTTGGTGAGCACAGCTCGTTTCGGTTCGGTTTTGGCGATCCATTCCAGTGAACGCTCAAGGTGCGCATGTGTGGGGTGCGGCGTGCGCCGAAGCGCGTCCACGATCCAGACGTCCAGGTTTTCAAGAATTGGCCAGGCGGCGTCGGGAATTGTAGCAACATCAGGCAGATATGCGACGTTCTTCATGCGAAAGCCAAGTGCGTCGATAGCGCCGTGGTCGACTTCGAATGGTTGGAACGTGATATCACCACCGGCCCCGGAGATCGTGACGTCTCCGTCGATTGTGTACATGTCCAGTATGGGCGGATAAGGCGAGCCTTCGGGTTGGATGAAGGCATATCCGAAGCTGCCGTAAAGACGTTGCTGCGTCGGACCATCGGCCCAGACTGCGACACGGTTTTTCTGGTTAAAGACGATCATTCGCAGATCGTCGATGCCGTGGACGTGGTCGGCATGGCCGTGGGTGTAGATGACCGCGTCAAGCGT
>CAZMRS010000036.1:0-10737 GCA_964568435.1 uncultured Boseongicola sp.
CCACTTCAGGTCGTCATCGCTCAACGCTGGTCGCGGATCGTCTTTATACGGAAGCATCCAGTAACGTCCCCGCGAATGGCCTTGATTAATTAACCGCTGCAGATCGAGAGCTGCATCGGTTTAACGGCAACGAACTGGAACGCGGAGTTCTTGCCCACGGCATAACCGGAACCGGTCATGTCGCAGTCGAGAATGCCGGTCGCAGCTGCGTCGAAGGTTTCGACCGACTTCACGACGGAAGACGAGTAGAACATCTCGACCTGAATTTCGCCGTTGGACATCTCGACGATGTCATCGACGTACTGCTGTGCCAGTTGACCGGAAACAGTCTCAGGCGCGTAGTGTGTCTGGATGCGAAGGTTTGTGGTTTGAGCGACAGCGGCAGACGCGCCGACAATCGCAAGGGTACTGGCCGCGGCTGCGGCTAGTTTCATAAACTTCATAGGGGTCCTCCCAATTGACAGTTACGCCCACCGCACTCTTCGGCACGTTTCGTCGGGGCTGGCCTGACCGTAGCCAAGGAATTTCGACCTGCCAACAAAATTCTTGAAAAAAATAAAAATTTCAAAATTTTTTACAATCCGCAAAATTCTCTGCTAAGGGTTGAGAACGAAAGGCGGCGCATGAAGACGGACACATTGGCGATTTACGCCGATCTTAAAGACAAACTGATGAACGCCCATTTCGAACCGGGTGAGAAGCTGAAACCCGCCGCGCTTCAGGGGACATACGGCTGCTCTGCGAACACCGTTCGTGACGTACTGCTAAGACTCACCAAAGTAGGACTTGTCGAGTTTGAGATGCAGCGCGGTTTTCGTGCTCAATACACGTCCCCAGAAAAACGCAACGACGTCACCCGATTCCGGACGATGTTGGAACAAGAGGGGGCGACGCTTTCCATGAAGCGGGGCGGCATCAGCTGGGAAGCAGACCTTACCGCCGCGCACCACAAGTTAAGCCACTTGGAAAGTGAGTTCGAACGCTCGGGTGACCTGGTTCAAGATCCTGAAAACATGAGATTATGGACCGAAGCAGAGTGGGGCTTTCACGACACGCTTATTTCCCGCTGCGGGTCTCCTATGCTGCGAGAAACGTATGAGAATGTTTACGCGCAGTTCCGCCAGCAGATGGTCGCGCAGGAGCGGGATTTCGGCCGTAGCTACTTCGGCGCGATCATCAGTGAACATCAGTCGATTCTGGATGCTGCTCTATCCCGAGATGTTGATGCATGTCGGAAAGCCATCCACGACCATCTCAAGCGCAACTACACCGAGGTAGAGCCGGTCGCAGCGGCTGAGTAAGTAGATGATGAAACCCAAACCCCCAACGCGTGGCTTAGGCAGCAGATAGACCCCAAGATGAAACAACGCTGCTTGCCTCATTTCATGCCAGAAATGCGCGAATCGCTCGCGATGCCAGTAGAACTATTGAAGCATATCTTTCGCGTTGAACCGCGTCTCGTTCCGGTGATTCTGAGAGAATCATCGGTGAATCAAATGAAAACAAATGAAGTGCAGACGTTTCGTCGAAGTCAGAGCTACGGCTTCGAACCATTGTCGTCAGCGTTAGACCGTAAAGGGAAGAAGTAATGTCAAAGCAGAGACTTGCCGGAAAGCGAGCACTCGTTACTGCTGCCGGGCAGGGCATAGGTCGGGCGAGTGTGCTCGCCATGGCCGATGAGGGTGCGCACGTGATCGCCACAGACATCAGCGAAGCGGCTTTGGCTGGCCTTGCAGCCACGAATCATCCCAACATTGAAGTCCTGATGGCGGACGCGCGCGACAGCGACAGCATTAACGCTGCTGTGGAGCGCGCAGTTCCAGACGTATTGTTTAACTGCGCCGGTTTTGTTCATCACGGCACGGTCTTGGACGTCACAGATGATGAATGGGACTTCGCGTTTGATCTGAACGTGCGGTCGATGCTCCGAACGATTCGCGCGACCCTGCCCGGTATGCTGGAGCGCGGAACCGGGTCTATCATCAACATGTCGTCGGCATGCTCTTCGGTGATCGGCGCGCCGAACAGGTTCGTCTACGGCACAACAAAGGCGGCTGTGATCGGGCTTACCAAGTCAGTCGCCATCGACTTCATTACAAAGGGCATCCGTTGCAATTGTATATGTCCCGGAACGGTCGAGAGCCCCTCGCTTGAGGATCGGCTCCACGCGCTCGGCGAACAAGTTGGCGGATACGAAGAAGCCCGCAAACAATTCATTGCGCGCCAACCGATGGGCCGCATCGCTTCTGCGGAAGAAATTGCCGCGCTGGTCGTCTATCTCGCAAGCGACGAAAGTGCATTCATCACAGGACAACCCCACATCATAGACGGAGGCTGGTCGGGCTAGGCCCGGTCCCCAAGAAACAAGGAAGACTTCAATGAAACTCGTACGCTACGGCGCACCCGGCGCAGAAAAACCAGGTTTGATGGATGGCGACACGCTGCGTGATCTGTCAGCCCATATCGATGACGTAACCGGTGACACACTCGACGACGCCACCTTAGATCGGTTGCGCGGCATTGACCCCGGCTCTTTGCCGGCGGTTGATGGCAACCCGCGTATTGGCCCCTGCGTTGGCAATATCGGCAAATTCCTGTGCATTGGTTTGAATTATTCGGATCACGCGGCAGAAACAGGAGCGGATATCCCCGAGCATCCAATTCTATTTTTCAAAGCGAATTCTGCCATTGTTGGGCCAGATGACACCGTGATGATGCCACGCGGGTCCACCAGCACCGATTGGGAAGTCGAACTGGGCGTGGTCATTGGAAAAGCCGCCAAATACGTATCAAAGGAAGATGCACTCGATTACGTTGCTGGTTACTGCATCGTGAACGACGTCTCCGAGCGGCACTTTCAGACACAGCTGACCGGTCAGTGGACCAAGGGCAAAAGTCCGGACACCTTCGGTCCAACGGGCCCATGGCTTGTCACCCGCGATGAAGTTCCTGATCCGCAAGCGCTTGCTATGTCTCTCGACGTAAATGGAAAACGCATGCAGACTGGTAACACCGCAACCATGATCTTTACGGTGGCGGAGATCATCGAACATCTCAGCCATTTGTTCACGTTGCATCCGGGCGACGTCATATCGACCGGCACACCGCCAGGGGTTGGAATGGGCATGAAACCTCCAGTTTACCTCAATGTCGGTGACGTCATGGAGCTTGAGATCGAAGGCCTTGGTCGCCAGCGCCAAGAGGTCGGTCAAGATGCCTGATCTCCTTCAGATTGGGGGAACGACACCTCAGATGGATGCCCGTCTTGAGGAGGCATTTGCAATCCACAAGGCCAGTGAGCAGGCGGATTTCTCCGCCTGGCTCGCGCAGAATGGGCCCGGGATTCAGTACGTTCTGACCAACGGCCACGACGGCGTTAAACCCGACGTGATGGCGGCACTTCCCGATCTCAAGATGATTTCCTGCTACGGAGTTGGCTACGACAACATCGATGCTAACGAGGCAGCACGCCGCGGGATCATGGTCAGCCACACGCCAAATGTTTTAAACGAAGAAGTCGCTTCAACGGCTGTTTTGCTCATGCTTGCCTGTTACCGGGAACTATTGCGCGACGATGCCTGGGTGCGGTCTGGCGATTGGGAAACCAAAGGCAACAGCCCGTTGACTCGTTCTGCCGACGGTCAGACCGTTGGTATCCTTGGAATGGGCCGGATTGGGCAAGCCATCGCAGATAAATTGAAGCCCTGGACACCGACGATCCTCTATCACACGCGCAGTCCAAAAGATGTTCCTTACCAATACGTGGGCAACCTGACCGATATGGCCACACGCTCAGATGTGCTCATCGTCATCACGCCCGGCGGTGCCGCGACCAAGCATCTCGTGAACGAGGACGTCATCAACGCCCTCGGGCCAAGCGGAACGCTCATCAACGTTGCGCGGGGAACCGTCATTGACGAAACGGCAATGATCTCGGCGCTTCAGGACGGTCGCTTGGGCTGGGCCGGACTCGATGTTTTCGAATTTGAGCCAATGGTCCCCGAGGCCCTGCGCGCCTTGAGAAACGTCACGCTGCTCCCTCATGTCGGCAGTGCGACGGTCGAAACCCGCGCGGCCATGGGCAATCTTACGGTCGATAATCTGCTCAGCTTTTTGAAGGACGGCAGCGTTCTCACGCCAGTGCCAGAGTGCCAATGACCACGATCGCGTCAGTCGAGCCACGACTTTTCGCCGTGCCGCTTGATGAGGTTCTTGTGGATGCCAAGCACGGCAGCCATAGCCACTTCCACCTGATTACCGCAACGGTCACGCTTTCCGATGGTCGTTCGGGTACCGGCTACACCTACAACGGCGGTCGCGGCGGTCACGCGACCCACGCCATGATCCAACATGATCTCGCGCCCTTCCTCGCCGGTAAGGATGCGACCGATGTTGAGTTCCTGACTGATGCGATGGACGAACATATGCACTACGTCGGTCGGGGCGGCATCCTGAGCTTTGCCATTTCCGCTGTCGACATTGCGCTATGGGATCTGCGTTTGACCGGGCTTGGCGCTCCACTTTGGAAGGCTGCTGGCGGCGCGGCGCAGACCTGTAACGCGTATGGTGGCGGTATCGATTTGGCGTTTCCGTTGCCCAAACTACTCGACCACGTGCAAGGCTATCTGGATGCCGGTTTGGATGCGGTGAAGATCAAAATCGGACAACCCACAGAGGCAGAAGACGTTGAACGTATCCGTGCCGTGCGTGAGCTGATTGGCCCAGATCGCACATTCATGATTGATGCCAATTATTCAATGAGCCGAGATCAGGCCGTGTCTCTCGCGCAAGCAGTTAAAGACCAGAACATCCTATGGTTCGAAGAACCGATTATTCCCGACGACTACGCAGGTTACGCCTATGTGAGTCGCGAAGGTGGCATCCCTGTCGCACAAGGCGAAAACTTACATACGATCCATGAGTTCGAGATGGCGCTGGCCCTTGGTGGTCTAGGCTACATTCAACCTGACGCCTCAAATTGCCTCGGTATCACGGGGTGGCTAAGAGCGGCGGAACTCGCGGCAAGCCATAACGTTCCGGTCTGTTCCCACGGGATGCAGGAACTTCATGTCAGTCTTTTGTCTGCGCAGAAACACAGCGGTTGGCTCGAAGTGCACAGCTTTCCGATTGATCGCTACACCAAACGACCATTGGTGATCGAAAACGCCCGCGCAGTTGCCCCGGATGTCCCGGGCATTGGGGTGACTTTTGACTGGGACAAACTGGCGCCTTTCGAAGTGCGCTAAAGCGCCAGCTTTCGTCCTTCTTCGTGAGACTGATAAACAGCTTCTTCCAGGGCGAGCACTGACAGATATTCGCTTGCTGTGTTCTCGAACGATGTGCCGTCCAGAATGCCGCGAACCACGTGTTCTTGGGTCGCATAGACACAATCGCCTGCGAACCCTTCAGTGGTGGGAGTGAACACCAATTCACGCTCCAACGACTTGAACGCACGTTTCCAAACCGTGCCATCGCCCATCAACTCGAGAACGCCAGCGGTGCCTTCAATAAGCGCCTCGCCCATAGTCCAACGCGTGTTTTCGGCTCTGTGGTCGATGTGGCGGTTTCCGTCGAACAGCGACCGCACGCCGCCCGGGTGCTCCATGATAAAGAACCCTGCATCTTCACCGGCGATCACTGGATTGAGTTTGCGAAGGTCGGCGTAAACCGATGTCGGCTCACCCAGAAGGTACCGATAGACATCGATGAAATGGACCGCAGTTTCATGGATCAGCAAACGCTCCATCTTTTGAAAGTAAGGCTGTCGGTCGAGATAGGCGTTTGGCCCTTGTCCATCTCCCGGACGAAGGCGGAATGACACTTGGTGCAGGGTGCCTAGTTCGTCATTGTCGATGACGCTTTTGATGAACCGAAACCAAGGTTGAAACCGGAAGTTCTCATGGACAACCAAAACCACATCTGCGGCATCGGCCTCGGCCGCGACGTCCTTAGCTTCATCTAAAGTTTTGCAGAACGGTTTCTGGCAGATGATGTATTTTAATCCTGCGTCGATGGCTGTTCGAACGGTTGCGGCATGGGCAACAGGAGGGACGGCAATATCGAGAATATCAGGCTGAACTTCCTCGATCATTTTCGACAGGTCGGTGTACGGCGCTGCCCCAGTTGCTGTCGCAGCATCTATGTTTTGATCGCAAACGGCAGCCAATGTGGCGCGGGGCATGCGCTTCCAGGCGTCCACATGGAACTGAGCGAAATAGCCCGCTCCGATCATAGCGACTTTCAGGTCGTTTGAGCGCCCGTCTGACATGATATTCTCCCGTTCTCTGCGTTCGAGAGTCCCGCTCTGAAGGCTCTCTGTCAACCGCACAACCGCAAGAAAATACAGGTTTTTCTTGCTGAAATAATGTAGTCTGCGATGATCGCAGATAAGCATTTTGCAATCGGGAGGGAGCGTGATGTCTGAATGGGAAGTCTTCTCCATTAAGTACGGAGATCGAGGGGGCAGGACACGCGCCGACAGCTTCATTTTCGACGATAATCACGACGCGCCGCACGATATTGATTACTTCATGTGGCTGCTCAGATCCGGAGATCAGGTTATCCTGATAGACAGCGGCTACGACGATGAAGAGGCCCGATTGCGTGACCGTCCGATCCGACGAGATCCGGGAGATGCGCTGGCGCCGTTCGGTCTGAAACCCGACGATATCACCGAGTTGGTGGTCACCCATTTGCATTACGATCACGCGGGCGGATTGCACCTGTTCCCCAACGCACGCCTTCATATGCAAGCGGCGGAAATGGCTTATGCGACGGGACCTTGCATGTGCCACCAGACGCTCAACCATCCATTCACTGCAGCGCATGTGTGTGAGGCAGTAAAGCGTCTTTATTCCGGTAAAGTCGTCTTCCACGATGGCGACGGGCAGATCGCAGAAGGGGTGACAGTTCACAAGACCGGAGGGCACAGTCGCGGGCTTCAATGTGTTCGTGTCCAAACCCGCTCGGGGTGGCTCGTACTGGCGTCAGATGCGTCGCATTTTTACGAAAACCTTTGGGCGCGAAAACCGTTCCCGATCGTGGTCGATGTTGAGGACATGTTGACCGGTTTTGACACGCTGGAGCGGTTGGCGTCGAAGCCTGAACTAATTGTGCCGGGGCACGATCCTCTGGTCCGCGAATACTTCCCAGGCGAACTCGAAGACTTCATCCATCGTCTGGATGCAGGGCCGATCAAAGAGGTCGTGCGCTAAAAAAGGAAAGGGCGGCACCATCAGGTACCGCCCTAATTTTTTCAATGTTTCGAAGAGCTTACTCTTCTCCGCCTTCTTCAGCGTCACCGGTTGTCGGGACTTCATCCGCTTCGACAGCGTCTTCATCGCCCTCTTCGTCATCGGATGCTGCAAGGCCAGAAGGAGCCTGGATGTTGGCGATCACAAAGTCACGATCGATCGTCGGCTTTGCGCCAGAAGGCATGTCGACCATCGAGATGGTGGCCGTGTCGCCGATTTCCATGCCTGCAACCGAAACGACAACTTTCTCAGGGATGTCACCGGCGGTCACAACCAATTCGACTTCCGGACGGACCATCGTCAGGACGCCGCCTTTGCGGATGCCTGGGCAATCGTCTTCGCCTTCAATCTCGACCGGAATGAACAGCGCGATTTTCGACGTACGCTTGAGGCGCATCAGGTCGAGGTGGGTCGGAAGATCCTTTACCACATCCCGCTGAACGTTCCGGCAGATGACGCGAACGTCGTCGTGGCCGTCGACTTTCAGGTTATAAAGCGTCGCAAGAAAGCGGCCAGCTTTCAGCTTTTTAAACAGTACGTTGTAAGGGATGTTGATCGCTACGGGGTCTTCGCCGCCGCCGTATACGATGCCAGGTACGAGCCCGTCTCTACGAGCTTGACGAGCGGCCCCCTTGCCTGTCCCCGTCCGTACCGTGGCGTTAAGATCAGGAATCTCACCAGCCATGGTTTTTCTCCAAATTTTCAAGTTCCGGGCAGCCTCCAAGGGTGTCCGCCCACGAGACGCGGCGTATAGCCGGGTGTTGGGGGTTTGGAAAGGAAAAAATGCAACGCGCGTTGGGTGGGGGACAATGGCAACACCCCAAATGGTTAACGCACGGAAATCATGGGCTTCTTTGGAGCTGCGCCACGTCGGTATCGCGTCAGTAATACGTCGGTATTACGTCGGTGCCGCTTGTAGTGCAAAACGCCCCGTCCACCGCATGTGGTGGGTGCGTTAACGACTATGAAGGATTCGCTAATCAGACGTGCGGAGCTAGCCGGCGCTTTCGAACACGGTGAAGTTCAGATCAATGTCGCCATAGGCGCAATTCGCATCTAGGAGCGCGGCTTGAGTTGCCTCGGCGCTTTTGCCGTCGAGGTCGCCCAGATCGAGATAAGTCGCTACCAGCTGAGCAACCTCTGGTGCTTCGGTGTCCGTCACATCCCAGGTGACATATCCGCAGACCAGGCCACGATTGCGATCATATGTGCCCATGAAATCCACAGCACCCAACAGGCGATCGACAGGGTACCAGTTCACTCGGTAACCCGTCAGGTGTCGTACAGGCCCATGGTCAAGTGGGAAGAGACCCGTCGCAGCATCGTCCAATGCGACGCTGGCGGGAATGGCCAGACCGTCTATGCGGATACGCGGCACTGTTTCGGATTCAGTGTTTTCAACGGCGTCGAACAGGGCGGTTGTTGCTGCGACCAGCGCCGCTGTCTCTTGCGGAAATTCAAGCGGTTGTTCGGCACCGGTCGCCGAAATGGCGCTGGCCCCGGAAAGAGCCAAGCCCAGGGTGCAAACCCGAACCAAATGAGTGCCACGTGATATCGTCATAACCCGGTAAATCTACGAGCCCGTTCGAATTGCGGCAAGAAGTTGGCGACAAGTCGACGTATTTTTGGCGCTGGGCGCGGCGAAACTGCACTAATCCACCGGTATACTCGGGTTTTGTCCCAAAAAACTGAACAATCGCCGGTGCTACTCCCAATCGCCGGAAAACCCTTTCGGCACTAGCAGAACATCACGATCCAACGTTTTTACATCGCGCCGGCCGCAGAGTGCCATCGAGATATCCAGCTCTTTGTGAATCACCTCGAGCGCTTTGGTCACACCTTTTTCGCCCATCGCGCCAAGGCCATAGACCCAGGCCCGACCGATCATCACACCCTTGGCCCCGAGGGCGAGGGCCTTCAACACGTCCTGTCCCGAGCGGATACCACTGTCCATCCACACCTCAGTTTTGTCGCCCACGGCTTTGACGATATCTTCCAGCATGCGTATCGAGCTCAACGCGCCGTCCAGCTGACGACCCCCGTGGTTGGAGACGATAATGGCGTCGGCTCCCAATTCAGCAGCTTTCTTGGCGTCTTCGACATCGAGTATGCCCTTCAAGATCACCTTGCCGCCCCACATGTCCATCAGCTGTTTCACGCGATCCCAGTCAAGCGAAGGATCAAACGCCTCCGCTGTCCAGCTTGAGAGCGACGTCGGATCCGAGACGCCTTTTGCGTGGCCGACGATGTTCCCGAAGAACCGGCGTTTGGTTTGCAGCATCTCAAGGCCCCACGAGATCTTCGTCATCATGTTGGCTATGGATTTGATCGTGAGCTTCGGCGGGGCGGAAAGTCCGTTCTTCACGTCTTTGTGGCGTTGGCCAAGCACCTGAAGATCGACGGTGATGACGATGGCCGAACAATTGGCAGCCCGCGCACGGTCGAACAACCGGTTCATGAAGTCATCGTCTTTCAGCGTATAGACCTGGAACCAGAACGGCTTGGTCGTATGTTCGGCGACGTCCTCGATCGAACAGATCGACATGGTTGAAAGACAAAAGGGCACACCGAACTTCTCCGCCGCCTTCGCTGCTTTGATTTCGCCGTCGGCGTTTTGCATGCCAGTCAGGCCAACAGGCGCGAGCGCGACCGGCATCGAGACGTCTTGGCCCACCATTGTGGACGCTGTTGTGCGTCCATCCATGTCGACTGCGATGCGCTGGCGCAGGCGCAGTTGCTCAAAGTCCGTGGAGTTTTCGCGAAACGTCTGTTCCGTCCAGCTACCGCTCTCTGCGTAGTCATAAAACATCTTCGGCACGCGGCGCCTATAGATGCGCTTGAGGTCAGCGATGTTGGTGATGACAGGCATGAGCGGCTCCAGAACTTGGGCGGTTAGGTTGCCTTACCAATCTGTGCAAAGGCCCGCAATTGCACGGAGTGTCTCATGTCTTCTTTCTGGCAGAAATACTCAAAAAGAGAGCCGGGCGGGCGCGTCAGCGCCCGCCCGGCGAGTCGTCGCCGTCAGGCGGCGAAACAAGATCACGAGTGGATCGGGCCGTCGCCACACGCCAAGGCTGCTTCGCGGACCGCTTCCGAATAGGTCGGGTGCGCGTGACAGGTACGAGCGAGGTCTTCGGCGGCCGCACCAAATTCCATAGCGACGCAAATCTCGTGGATCAGATCACCGGCCATGGGGCCAATGATATGAGCGCCAAGGATGCGGTCGGTCTCTTTGTCGGCGAGGATTTTGACAAACCCGTCGGCTGCAAAGTTTGCCTTGGCGCGTCCGTTGCCCATGAAGGAGAACTTGCCGACTTTGTAGGCGCGGCCTTCTACTTTCAGCTGCTCTTCGGTTTTGCCGACGTTAGAGACTTCCGGGTGCGTGTAAATCACGCCCGGGATGACGTCGTAGTTCACGTGTCCCGCTTGACCGGCGATGGTTTCGGCCACCGCCATGCCTTCGTCTTCCGCCTTGTGCGCGAGC
>CAZMRS010000037.1:0-10708 GCA_964568435.1 uncultured Boseongicola sp.
CACAATGACCCTGAAGATCTGAACCGGAAACTCGCCGCGATCCCAAAAGATCGGCCGAAAATTGTTGCGTTTGAGAGCGTCTATTCGATGGACGGCGATATCGCCCCGATCGAAGAGATTTGTGACGTCGCAGACGAGCACGGCGCAATGACCTATATTGATGAGGTGCACGCAGTGGGGATGTACGGCCCGCGCGGTGGCGGTGTCGCAGAAGAACGCGGTCTCATGGACCGTATCACGCTTATCGAAGGCACACTTGGTAAAGCCTATGGCACATTTGGTGGCTACATCACTGGCTCGGCGGCCATGTGCGACTTCATCCGCTCCTTCGCCAGTGGCTTTATCTTCACAACCGCCATCCCTCCTGCCGTCGCAGCGGCCGCTACGGCCTCGATAGGCCACCTCAAGGTGTCGCAGATGGAGCGCGCCCGCCAGAGACGCCAGGTGGCGCTCCTGCGGCGTCTCCTTGAGGCACGGGGCATCCCGCATATGGATAACCCCAGCCACATCATCCCCGTGATGATCGGCGATCCGGTGAAATGTCGGATGATTTCGGATATGCTGATGGACGACTGGGGCATTTACGTGCAGCCGATCAACTACCCTACGGTTCCGAAAGGCACTGAACGGCTGCGTATCACGCCTGGGCCGCTCCATACGGACGATGATATTGCATATCTTGTCGAAGCGCTTAATTCTCTCTGGCAGCGGTGTGCGATTGCCCGGGCTGTTGCCTGATCCAATTTGCCACCTAGATCGAATATCAACAGGGGTCATCCGTTTGTGTGGCCTTTGCGATTAACTGGAGGAAGACCAATGAAAGTAACACGCCGCGACGGCCTGAAACTGATGGGCGCAACCGCGCTGGCAACAGTACCATTAAAAGCATTTGCAGACGGCCACACCACGCATACTGTTGAAATGCTGAACAAAAACGAAGCAGGCGACCGTCAGGTGTTTGATCCACCGGTGATTAAGATTGCTGTGAACGACGCGGTGAACTTCGTGGCCACCGACCGCGGCCACAACTCTGCCTCCCATAAAGACATGCTTCCTGAGGGCGCAGCCGAGTGGAAAGGCGCCATCAGCAAAGATATCGAAGTCCAATTTACTGTTCCAGGTGTCTATGGCTACTTTTGCACGCCACACCAATCGGTCGGCATGGTTGGTCTGGTGCTCGTTGGCGACGTAACTCAGGACATGATTGACGAGGCCAAGGCTGTACGTCAGCGCGGTCGTGCGCGCAGCCGCTACGAAGACTACTTCGCTCAAGCGGAAGCGATGATCGGCTAAGACGTGATGTCAGTCACTTTGAAAGGCGCCCATGCGGGCGCCTTTTTTAGTGAATAATTGCTATGTAGTCCAAAGTATCATCGAGACGTTGACACGCGGCGAGCAAACGGCCCTCCAGATGTGTGGTCACGTATGATGCGTGGAAGCGGCTTGGAGCTTTCAAGGTAAGGACGCCCCCTGCCCTGCCCTCGCGCCTCAACGCATGTATCCAGGCCGCGTATGTCGCCTCGTCCTCACTGTGGAGCTGCAGACGCGCAATATCCCACTCCGTACGCCCTTCGACAGAAGGCATTGCCACCGTGCCTTTGACAGGTAGCGGAATGACTGTGGAGGTTGGTAGGCCGCCACTGCGCTCCAGCTCCATTCTGGATTGGAAGTCTGGTCCAACAGCCTGCCAGGTTTCTGCCGTGGATGTCATAAGCGTGCGGAAGTCTATCGAGTACTCTGTGACCCGTCCCCGCGCCCCTTGCTTGATCACCTTGAGCCACCCAAGCGCTCTCAGGCGCGCCATTTCGCGTTTCACCGTTCTCTCATCGCAAGACCACATCATCGCAATCTCACGCTGCCCGACGGAAAGCCGATCGCGGCGCCAGTTGTAACGCGCAGTTATGAGCAGCATAAATCGCAAAACGCGACGCTGCTCATGCTTTGAACCACGTAGCGCAAATGCGCCCAAAGCTGTCAGTATGTCGTACTTCCGCGACGAGGCACCCCGCCCCGTCGGTCGTAAAGAGTGCATTGAATGCCGTCCTGCCGATGCCATGTGCGCCGATTATCACCGCGATCGCAGCTATCTCAACGCTTTTTCTAATCTTTCTCCGATTAGCGTCCGAAAATTTGATTCTGTCAAGGATGCTCGAGATCAGAAGGAAAAATGGAAATGAAAATGGTATGTATTGGTATTAGGTGACAGTTGGAATGACCCCTATTCATAAGGTTTTGTCACCCAATATGTGGGGGTCCGCCAAATTGTGTCCCCAATTCTTTGCACACTCGGTAGGTCACCAATTCCGAATCGCTCATCTAAGATTCGCCCTTTTGTCTGCATTGCCAGGTTGTCCATTTTCTACATTAAATACTTTTGCATGTTTCGCAAATTCAGCGTAAATCCGAAATACGCGCTATTTAACGTTGTGAGACTTGTCATGTTCGACCACACCGATCTTGCTCGGATGCAAAGCCAATCCTTGAAAATGCAAGGCTGGATCCGTCAACAGACGTTCTCTCCGGAGCTTGAAAAGACCCTTCGGCGGTTTTCCTCATGGGAGTTGGGAGAACTGATTTTCAAAGTGAACCAGTCGACATTGCGCGGCCGTTTGGCTGCCGATCCTGCCCTCCCCCAGGGCCTGGTTGAGGAAGACGGTCGCCAACGCTGGTACTCACTGGATGAGATCAACGAAATACGGCGGCGCGTGCGCATCAATCGCAAAAGCCTCATGCCGGAGCGCCCAGCAGGCAAACGCGCTGTTCGGGCCGCCATCGCGAACTTCAAAGGTGGGGCTGGCAAATCAACCGTCGCCCTGCATTTCGCCCATGCGGCGGCCTTGGACGGATATCGCGTGCTGGCGGTCGATTTTGATCCACAGGCCACACTGAGCCATTCCATGGGTCTGTCCGACGTCTCGGAAGAATTCACCGTATGGGGGATCATGGCGCGCGATCTCGTGCGGGAAACTGAGTCCGCCAATCTCGCAGCGGTCGGCGCGGAAAGCGGCACCGCCCTGCCCCAACGCAATTTACCCTCCGGCATCCGCGATTTGGGGCTTGGCGAGCTGCGCATCGCAGACTTCATTCGCGCCACGGCCTGGCCCACTGTCGATGTCATCCCGTCCTGCGCAAACGCCGCCTTTGTCGAGTTTGCTTCCGCACAGTACCGTCACCTGAATCCGGAGTGGTCCTTTTTTGCAGCCGTCAGTCGCTACCTCGATGCTCTTCCCGACGATGCGTATGACCTCATTGTATTCGATTGCCCTCCCGCTATTGGCTACCAGTCCATGAACGCCGTCTTCGCGGCTGACCTTCTTTATATACCATCGGGGCCTGGCTACTGGGAGTATGACTCGACCACCAGTTTCATTGGGCAGTTGTCCGAAGCGCTTGAAGATCTTGCACGGTTTTCCTTGCTTGTCCCCGCGGGGACACCCTCCCTTCCCAAGGCATTTTTGGATGTTCGCTTTCTGCTGACGCGTTTTGAGCATGGCAACGAGCTGCACAAGGCAATGAAAGTTGCCTTTGAGCGGGTATTTGAAGAACGCGTGTGTGAGCACCCCGTGGAAATGACCCGTGCGGTCGAGCAATCGGGACGCTTCCTGTCGTCGATCTACGAGATGGATTACCGGGAAATGACCCGCGAGACCTGGAGGCGCGCTCGCGCCTCGTTCGACCGGGCCTATGATGAGTTTAAGGGCAATGTGATCGAGTGCTGGAACCGGATGGAGGACACGCAGTGAGCAAGAAGCGTATTTTCGATATCGACGTGCCGGACGATTTTGCGATGCCAGAGGCCGATCAAGCCGGACAGAGAAGCCGGGGCCCTATGGCATCCGCTATTTCCGAGAATGCCGATGCGGTTCGGGAGCGCCAAGCGACCGCACAGGCCATTCGTGACGAAAACGACGCCCTTGCACGAGAACATGTGCGGCTTAAACGGCAAGGTCTCTTGGTTGATCTTCTGCCTCTGGATGACGTCAAAACCGACAAATTGACCCGGGATCGACGGGCGGGTCGTGACGACGAGTTGGACGAGCTGAAAGTCTCTATACAAGCGATTGGTCTCTCAAATCCCATTCAGGTTGAGGTTGTTGGGGATGCGTTTGAGTTGATCCAAGGCTACCGCCGGCTCTGCGCCTTTCGCGAGTTGTATAAGGAAACGGGAGACCAACGGTATGCGGCTATTCCCGCTGCACTGGTTGCAAGTGGTGAGGCGCTTGAACGCCTGTATCGGCGTATGGTTGACGAGAACCTTGTGCGCCGTGATATCTCATTTGCCGAGATGGCTGTGCTTGCCCAGCGTTATGCGGACGATGAGCGAACTGAAGCCTCTTCTCTCTCCGATGCCATCGCGCATCTTTTTCCGTCCGCTGGCCGTCAAAAGCGTAACTATATCGGGCATTTTGCCAGCTTGATGGACAAAATAGGGACTCATTTGGACTACCCTGAATCGATATCGCGCGCGCTCGGTTTGGAGCTGGAAAAGAAACTGTCGCAAGGTGGCGACCGTGTTGGCTGGCTCAAAGCTTTGTTGATTGAACGCCAGGCTAAGACCGCGCGGGAAGAAATGATCGTCTTGCGCGATTATCTCGCGAGCCTGGCTGCGCCGAACCAGACAGCTAAGCGTGGAAAGTCACGTGCGGGCTCTAAGACCACGTTGCGTTACAATGGGCCCGGTGGATTGGTGCGATGCCTCGCCTCTGATGGCCGTATCGAGCTGCGGGCTGAACGCGACTTCTCAATTCTGGATCGACGTCAAATAGAGGCTGGTCTCGATGCATTTTTCAAAGCATTGGATGGCGAAGACTGATCGATCATACAGTTTTGGCGAAGACCTGAATAAGACGAGCAATGTCGTCGGACCGCTCTTCGTGTAGCAAATGACCGCCTGACAACATCTTCACGTTTTCTTCTGGGATCGAAGTGAGGACCTTGCGGGCTTCAGCCGCTGGCACTGTGCCGTCGCGCTCACCCAAAATGCAAAGCGTATTGTGGCGAATGTGCGCAACGCTGTCCGCGATACCGCGGACATTCCAGGCAGCCATCATCTTTAAGGTGCCTCTGATGTGTTGGTTGTTGCGCGCCAGCGATAGATATCTCTCGAATATCTCCTGCGATATCTCGCTGCCCGTAGCCTCCAGAAGCGCCGATATTCGCTGGGGGCGCCCGACGAGCCCTGTGATAACATCCGCGGCGAATGGTGTGGTGACCAGCCCCTTAGCCAGAAGCGGAAATGCCCATCCTGCTGCGCCAGAAAACGGCGTCAAAGCCGGGTTTATCAGAACTTGTCCCCGCGGGGACAGGCTGTCTGACAGGTGCACAGCAATCGCACCGCCTGCCGAATGCCCCACAACCAATGAAGGAGTCCCATACTCAGCTTCTACAAGGGCCGCTACGTCTACGCTCATGCACTCCAGAGACGATCTATTCCCCGCACCCATGCGCGTTCGCCCGTGGCCCGGCAAGTCTGGCGCAATCACTTGGAACTCTGTGCAGAGAAGTTCCATGGTCGCCGCGAAGCTCTCCGAGTTCGCTCCAGCACCGTGCAGAAACAGGATCATTGGGGCGCCTGTGTGGCCGCCCTCAAGCACGTTCCACTCATGCGGGGATTGTCTGACCGTGCGGGGGCGCAGCATGTGTTAGCTCGGCTCGTGTTGGCGTAGCGAGCTGCGCAGGCTCGGCAATGGGACCACGTCAGCATCCAGCTGCTGTGCCAGGTCTTCTACATGACCGGAGCGTCGCCGACCGGTATCCAAGATTACAACCGGCACCTTCTGAGCCCGAACAGCGCGTGCCATCATTTTGGCATCATACATGGCAGCCGCCCTGTCCGTTCGGCCATCAAGCGCTCGATTGCCGCGCCCGTCTGTCATGAGAATGAGCGTCGCGAGTTGTCCCGATCTTCCAGCGGCTTGCGCAGTTTCGAGGCCGAGTCGCAATCCGTGAGCAAGTGGCGTTGCGCCGCCAGCAGGCAACGTGGACAGAGCGCGCTTGGCTCGTGTCAGCGAGCGGGTAGGGGGCAGCAATAGCTCAGCTGAATCGTCTCTAAATAAGCCCAAACAGACTCTATCACGATGCTCGTAGGCTTCGGATAGCATCAACTCAACCGCGCCCTTTGCTTCCGCAAGGCGCGCCATCGCGGCCGAGCCAGACGCGTCGACCATGAAGATCAAAACGCGTTCGGACCGGTCCTTGTATCGCTTTACCCGAAAGTCCTCCGGCCTCAGCGCGATGCGCGCATCTTGGGACCTAGACCTCAGACGCTGCCACGGTGCGGCTGCTTGAAGAGTCGCAAGAATATCCAGCCGTTGTCGACCGTCGAGTGCACCACGTCGCGAGGGCAGGGGACGCCCCCGTAGCCGCGATATGCGGGTCGCGCCGGCGCCCTTCCCGTTGCCGAGCTTTGCACGCACTGCCAGGCCCGCCAGAAGTCCTGCAGGGAGGTATGTCTCGGCCGACCCGACTTGCAAATCGGACAGATCCGGCACGCCCTCGTTTGGGCTTTCAGATTCTTGGTAAGGATTTTCAACCGCAGGTTGTGTAGACTCGGCCTCCTGTTCAGGACACGGCGCAACGCGATGTCCAAACACCAACTGGGCTGACTTCTGGATATCCCGTTCAACAATTTCCAAACGCCCACCCAGTGAAGCAAGCGCACGCGTGCAGGCCACCGCCATTTGCACCGCCCGAACAGAGACTATTCCGAGGCTTTCAGCCAATTCTGTTAGTGTCGAAATCACAATGTCTTCAACCTGAATATCCGCTAGCCTCTCCTGGGCGCTGATCGCTGCTTCCGGGGCAATACCAACGTCCCCGCTCGCATCACCGTCGAAGCGCTCAAACAGGAAAAAGGCGAGACGATCTCGCAAGGATTCCGAGGGCAGGGGATCGTCCTTTCCTCCTTCGTCCGACAGTACGACAATATGGCCCAGTCGATCGTCCAAACACCCTGCGATATGAGAAAGGACAGCGCCCTCACTTCGTTCAGCGCCAGAAACCCAGACCAAACGTGGTTCAGCCAGTAGGCCTGGGCGCTCAACAATGCGCCCTTGGGCGAAACTCTCCGTCAAATCGACACCGCCCAAAAGCGTGTTCAACGTCGTCGTTGTTGAAACCCTCAAAGGCTTTAGAGGCAGGTTCTTGAGCGGCGCTTCCAGGGCATCCCGGGCACGCCCGTGCCGCGCTTTCATCCACACGCCACCAAGGCCGTTTGGGTCAACGGCTAGAAGTGCGGCAATCAATGCGGCGTCTGACTGAAAAGGCAGCTCCGACTGGGTCATTCTGCGGCGGCGAGCGTCGGTCCGAATTGCTCGGAAACCACCCGCTGGATACGGACCGTCGAACCTGCCTCATCCAGTGGGTCACGGCGCAAACGATGGGTCAGGGCCAAGGCTGCCAAACGGCGCAAGTGTCCTTGCTCCACCAACTCCTTGCCCTCAAACGCGGCCAGCGCTCTGGCAGCTCGCAGCAAAACCAACTCGCCACGAAGGCCGTCGGAGCCGAGCGCGAGGCAAAGCCCCGACGCATCGCGTAGAGTGACTTCCGGAGTCTCAATGCCGCTAAGCAGTTCGCGCGCTGCAATGATCTTCTTGCGTAGCTTGGTGTCTGCGCCACGCCACCGCCGCATGAAAGCAGCGTTGTCCGTTTCATAGGCCTGTCGGCGACGAATAACCTCAATCCGATCATCGATGTTTCGCGGCGTGGTCACCTCCACAGACAGCCCAAAGCGGTCCAATAACTGCGGACGCAACTCACCTTCTTCCGGGTTCCCAGAGCCAACCAATACAAAGCGGGCAGGGTGGCGGATGGAGAGCCCTTCACGCTCAATGACGTTCTCGCCAGATTGCGCCACATCCAGCAGCAAATCGACGATGTGATCCTCGAGCAGATTAACTTCATCGATGTACAGGTATCCGCGGTTTGCCTTGGCCAGCAGGCCCGGCTGAAACGCTTTTTCGCCACGCGTCAGGGCCCGTTCGATATCAAGCGCACCGAGCACGCGATCCTCAGTCACGCCAAGCGGCAGGTCGACAACCGGGGTAGGGCGCTTCACCACGCGTGTGTTCCCCAGCTCAGCCCAATCAGGGCAGTCTTCAAGTCGTTGAGAATTAACCGGGCAACGCGCGACCGCATCAATCTGCGGCAGGAGCGCGGCAAGCCCCCGAACCGCAGTGGATTTTCCGGTTCCTCGATCCCCGAAAACCAGGACGCCCCCGATCCCTGGGTCGATGGCCGTCAGGATCATTGCAAGCCGCATATCGTCCTGACCGACGATCGCCGAGAATGGATAAGCTTGTGTCATGCTGCTGTTCTTTCCGTCATAGACAGGGGGTCGCGCCCCTCCCACGTTCCAACCGAGTCGATTACGGCGAAACGCGCATAAAGTTCTTCACGAAACCAATTCCCGTCTCGCACAGCCTGAATGGCCTTGGCATGCGGTCCGGCACGGTCTCTTGCAAATGCCGCCATGGTTTCAGCGTCAGGCCAGATCGAGAAGGTCACCTGATGCAACCACGGCACTTCACCAATGCCGATTTTGAACATCACGTTCGGATCCGACCCAATCACAGCCGAAATATCGGGCACACGCTTCCAGAATTGCGTCAGAATCGATGGTTTGATGGTTGCGCGGGTGAGGGCGGCCAATTGCCCCAATGGCGGCTCAGCGGCGCTCTTCGGGGCTGCTGTAAAGGGAGATTCCCCTGACCAATGTCCTCGTGATGACGATGGCGTCAGGAAGACGGTCCAGGATTCCGACGCTTTTGAGCGCCAGCGCGCGTAAACAGTCGCGTCAGAGGTCATCTTCCGTGCCGTGTCTTCATCGTCCCAGACAGCGAGAATCGCCCAGACCTGCGTGTTGGGAATCGGTGTAAAGCCTTCGCCCGTGCCCGATCCGCACAACTTCCAGAATCGCGCCTCGGGAATGCGTTGAAACGAAAGCCGAGCAGCGCCCATTTGGCCTAAAACCCAAAGGCGCGACGCGACCGATCGAAACCGGAAAAGGCTCAGCGAAACCGTTTGAATAGCAGCTCTCCACAGCGCTGTGTCAACTTAGTCTGACACATATTGTTCAACCTTTGAAGGAAAAACGCAAATTTTGCCTGACACAATGTCTATGATTGTAAATTAAAGTAGACATATCTATCCTGACGCGGTGGAACACATGTCTCGATCAGATTCTGTACCCGGGAATCGGGCCATCGTGATTGGCGCCGGTTTGGGCGGTCTTTCGGCGGCTATGCGCCTCGGGGCGAAAGGCTGGCATGTCACGCTTCTTGATCGGCTGGACAGTGCAGGCGGGCGTGGTTCCGCCATCCATCAAGATGGACACAGGTTTGATCTTGGACCGACCATTGTCACGGTGCCTCAGGTGCTCCGCGACCTTTGGTCGGTATGCGGGCGAGACTTTGACGCAGATGTCGACGTCAAACCACTCGACCCTTTCTACGAGATCCGTTGGCCAGACGGCTCCATTTTCGCGGCACGTCAGTCCACCGACGACATGCTCGCCGAAATCCGCCGTCTCTCTCCAAAGGACGAGAAAGGCTATCTGCGGTTCCTGAAAGACGCGCATCGCCGCTACGTCGTTGGCTTCGAGGGCATGGTCGCCAAGCCCATGCACCGCCTTTACGACACACTCAAAGTTCTGCCTGAGTTTGCCATCCTCCGCGCCGATCGGTCCATCCTCGGTCTCGCCCGCGCCCGCGTCAAAGACGAACACCTCCGCATGGCGCTGAGTTTCCATCCGCTCTTCATCGGCGGCGACCCGGTGCAGTATCCTCGCCACGTGACCTCTATGTACGCACTCGTCAGCCACCTCGAAAAAGACTACGGCGTCCATTATGCTGTCGGCGGCGTCGCCGCGATTGCCAAGGCGATGGAGCGCGTCGCGAGAGAGCAGGGGGCCCACGTCCGCTTCGACACAACAGTCGACGAAATCACGTTTGAGGGCGACCGCGTCAGCGGCGTGAAACTCGACACCGGCGAACACCTCGTTGCCGACATCGTCGTCTCAAACGCCGATGCTGCTTATACTTACAAATCACTGCTGCGAAACCGACCCAAGCGCCGCTGGACACCACGCAAGTTCAATCGAACCAAATGGTCGATGAGCCTTTTTGTTTGGTACTTCGGCACCAAAGGCACCCGCGAAAAATGGCAAGATGTCGGCCACCACACGATCCTATCCGGCCCCCGTTACGAAGGTCTCTTGCACGACATCTTCACGCGCGGACACCTCGCTGAGGACATGAGCCTCTACATCCACCGGCCGTCAGTTTCCGATCCCACTGCAGCACCGGAAGGTGACGACACATTCTACGCCCTTTCACCTGTCCCTCACCTCGGTCACGACAACCCGGTCGACTGGTCCGAGATGGCCGAGACATACAAGGCAAAAGTGTTGAAGACGCTCGAAGACCGGCTTTTGCCCGGTCTCTCAAAACACATTTCGACGTCAACCGTCTTTACCCCTGAAACGTTCCGCGACCGTTATCTTTCTCCATTTGGCTGTGGCTTCTCCATTGAACCGCGCATCCTGCAATCGGCTTGGTTCCGACCGCACAACGTTAGCGAGGAAGCCAAAGGCCTCTACCTTGTCGGCGCAGGCACTCGCCCCGGAGCAGGAGTGCCTGGTGTAATTTCATCCGCCGAAGTGCTTGCAAAACTCGTCCCAGACGCCGCGCCTGGCCAGCCACTGGAGATG
>CAZMRS010000038.1:0-10649 GCA_964568435.1 uncultured Boseongicola sp.
CCGTCGCTCGGCATTCCATCCGCTATGCGTGGAGTCGTCGACCTGTACGATGCGTCTACCGACTGGATCCCGATCTACGATAAGACGTCGCTCGGCGGCTACTACATGGCCTGCGGAACATCTGGGAACCAATACAAAAACGCCCCAATCGCGGGTAAAATGATGGCTGCCCTCATCAAGTACTGCGAGGACGGCAACGACCATGACACAACCCCGCTCACCTTCCGCATGCCCTACACAGACCTCGATATCGACGTGAGCTTTTACTCCCGCAAACGCGAGATCAATCAGGAATCAAGCTTCTCTGTGCTCGGCTAAACCGCTGTCAGATCAGGCGATTCCCCGGCGGCATTCTCCAGATAGGCAAATCCACTGCCATTCAGAGAGAGCCGCCCATCTGTCAGTTCTGCCGCACCAGACAACGCGAGCGCTGCATCGCCAGCGACGTCGAGGTCCACCGGTTTCTTAGACAGATTGAACACGCACGTGAGCGCCTGCGTTTCACCAACCCGGCGCAGCCCTAAAACCGGCTCGTCCAAATCCAGGAACTCCGTCTTACCAGACCGCAACACAGCGCTTCCACGGCGATACCCCAACACCGCGCGGTAGTGTTCCAGCACAGACCCTTCAGCGTCGTCCTGCGTCGACACCGCTCGCGCCAGTTGAGGCTCCTTGACCGGTAGCCAAGGCTTTGCCTCAGAGAACCCTCCAAACTCAGCTTGAGCTTCCCAAACCATCGGCGTCCGACACCCATCGCGCCCCTTAACTTCTGGCCAGAACCGCAAGCCTGGAGGGTCCGTCAGCTCGTGATACTCCATCTCAGTCTGCTCAAGGCCCAACTCCTCGCCCTGATAAATCCCCAGCGTCCCTTCAAATGAGGCCAGCATCGCAATGGCCAGCTTCGCCACAGCGTCATTGTCCTCACCATGTTCCGCCCATCGTGTCACATGCCGTTCCGCATCGTGATTGGAAAACGACCACTTAGGCCACCCATCCGGGGCGGCTTCGAAGAACGCTTCCATCGTCTTTCGAAAATGCGCCGCCGTGAACGTGGGCCCCAGCATATCGAACGAATAAGCCATCTGTAGCCTGTCCGAGCCCTTGGTGTACTCCGCCATGACCTGCATCGATCGCTGAGACTCGCCGACCTCACCTACCATCGTGCGCCCCTCAAACTCATCCGTCAGGGCGCGCAACCGCTTCAGAAACGCGATATTTTCAGGCTGCGTCTTGTCGAAACGATGCTCCTGCATCTCGTACGTGTCATCACCAAGCGCGTTGCTTCCCTTCGGGCGCGGCGGGTTATTCCTCAGCTTGGCGTCGTGGAAATAGTAATTCACCGTGTCCAACCGGAAACCATCCACGCCACGCTCCAGCCAGAACCGCATCGTCCCGATCAGATAATCCTGCACGTCCCGGTTATGCATGTTGAAATCGGGCTGATCCGACAGGAAGTTGTGCATGTAGTACTGCCCGCGCCGCGGCTCATACGTCCAGGCAGGCCCACCAAAGTGCGACAGCCAGTTCGTGGGTGCTGTGCCGTCAGGCGACGGGTCGGCCCAGACATACCAATCCGCCTTGTCATTATCGCGCGATGCCCGGCTTTCCTTAAAAAACGGATGCTCTTTCGAGGAATGCGAAATCACCTGATCAAGGATGACCTTCAGGCCCAACTCATGCGCCCGCGCGATCATCGCATCGAAATCATCAAGCGTGCCAAACAGGGGATCAATGTCGGTGTAGTTCGAAACATCGTATCCCATATCCGCCATCGGCGACGCAAAAATCGGGCTGATCCAGATCGCATCCACCCCAAGCGAGGCCACATGCTCAAGGCGCGATGTGATCCCCTTCAGATCACCAATCCCATCGCCGTCGCCATCCTGAAACGATCGAGGGTATATCTGGTAAATGACCGCGCCGCGCCACCAGTCCTGATCCATTACTTCGAACTCTCACCTTTGCGACCGCCTTGTCTGGTGCGGACTGTTTTGCAAGTATTCCCAACGTGCGGAGTGCTGCACAACCAAAAAAACACCGAGGTCGAGGCGTGAAAAGCGAGCTTTGCACCATCAACATCGAAACCGGACAGGTCGATGTCGTTTTGGAAACGGACCGCCATATCGAGGCACCGAATTGGACCCGCGACGGCGCGGCGCTGATCGTGAACGGGCAGGGGCGGCTCTTCCGGGTTGAGTTCGCGGAACCGCGCTTCAAACTCATCGACACCGACTTTGCCATTGACCTCAACAACGATCACGGCCTCTCGCCTGATGGCAAGCAACTCGCGATCACGAACAACACCGACGTAGATTCGCGCGAAATTTTTGTCCTTCCCGGCGAAGGCGGCACGCCTGTGCGCATTCCCCACCCTGGACGAGCTTACTGGCACGGCTGGTCACCGGACGGCAGCACGCTGACCTACACCGCGCTGCGGAATGGCGTTTTCGAGATTTGCACCATTCCAGTGGCAGGCGGAGACGAAACCAAACTCACCGAAGGGTTCGACCATTGCGACGGTCCGGATTATTCGGCGGATGGTAAATGGATTTGGTTCAATGGAGAGAAGGATGGAACCGTCGATCTCTATCGAGTCTCGCCCGGCGGTGGCACGCCCGAACGCATGACAGACGACGACAGCGTAAACTGGTTTCCGCATCCATCCCCTGACGGCAATCATATTGTCTATCTCGCCTATCCGCCCGGCACCCAAGGGCATCCGGGTGGACTGGATGTTGAACTGCGTTTGATGCCTCAGGACGGGGGAGTCAGCAGACCGCTCGTTTCGCTCTTTGGCGGGCAGGGCACCATAAATGTGCCAAGTTGGTCGCCAGACAGCCGCGCCTGTGCGTTTGTGCGCTACGAACGCAACTGAACGTTAACGTTTCGTGACACCACCGAACGCCCGCACCGACGTAATACCGACGTTATACCGACACGATACCGATTTGCTGAATCCGTGGTTTCTTGCTTCCAAAAGCCTGGAAGTTTGGGTTGGGAACAGATTGGGCCGGATGGCCATACTCTTATGAAAGCACTTTAGATATAGACTGGAACATATTGAAAATAAATGATTAAAAATAATACAACTTGCGCCTAACTAACAGGGATGGCCTCCGGAACGCCCGGTTAAGCCCCTTTTGGTGGCGGAGGAATATCCTTTCAAACTCTTTCCGAAAACCCAGCGATTGTCGCTAGTTTTCATTTGCCGACTCTCAAACACGAGCGTATAGCCGCCAGCATGTCCACGGTTGAAAACATACCAACGTCAAACACTACGTTTGGCGCGCAAGTGCTTGGCCTCTTGACGCTAGGCTTGCCTTTGGTGGGCAGTCAGTTGGCGCAGGTCGCCATACAAACGACAGACATCGTTATGCTCGGCTGGTATGATGTCGTTTCTCTGGCGGGTGTGTCCCTGGCCGGGCCGCTTTATTTCGCGATTTTCATCGTCGGGTCGGGCTTTGCGATTGGCGTTATGCCACTGGTTGCCAGCGCGGCCAGCACGGATGATGACCGTCAGGTGCGCCGGGTCACGCGTATGGGGCTGTGGCTGTCGATCATCTTTGGTGTGCTGATCGTCCCACTTTTCATGTTTTTCGAGGAGCTGTTCCTGACTATCGGGCAGGCGGAAGACGTTGCTCATCAAGGCGGTCTTTACATGGCCTACGCCGGCTTCGGCATTCTGCCTGCGCTGGTTGTGATGGTTCTCAGAAGCTATCTTTCCGCTCTCGAGCTTACCCGGATTGTGTTGTACGCGACGCTTGCGACCTTCTTTCTGAACATCCTTGTTAACTATTTGTTAATCTTTGGCAATTGGGGCGCGCCCGAGCTCGGCGTTGTCGGCGCCGCCATTGCTTCCGTGCTGGGCCATATTTTCAGCGCGGTGATTTTGATCGTCTATGCTGTTGTAAAGACGTCGAAATACACGCTCTTCCAGAACTTCCATAAACCCGATTGGGAAGCCATGGCGCAGGTATTTCACTTGGGCTGGCCCATCGGCATCACACTTCTAAGCGAAGTTGGGCTGTTCGCTGTCGCGAGCATTATGATGGGCTGGGTCGGCACGATTGCACTCGCGGCACACGGTATCGCGCTGCAGATCGCCTCGGTGACATTTATGGTTCATCTCGGCCTCAGTCAGGCCATAACGGTTCGAGCAGGACGCGCCTGGGGCCGCTCCGACGCCGAAACGTTGCGCCTCGCCAGTCTTGCGGCCCTTTTCCTGTCATCCTGCGCCGTGGCGGTAACCATCGTCGCGTTCCTGGTCATACCCGAGTTTCTTGTCGGCGCATTCATTGACCCTGATGACGTTAATCGTGTTGATATCCTCAAAGTAGGCGCGGTGCTTCTTGGTCTTGCCGCATTGTTTCAGGCGGTCGACGCTGCCCAAGTCATGGCGTTGGGAATGCTTAGGGGCGTGCAGGACACCAGGGCGCCGATGCTCATTGCGGCGTTTAGTTATTGGTGTGTCGGCGTTCCTGCCAGCTATGGGCTTGGCTTCAAATACGGGCTTGAGGGCGTCGGTGTCTGGCTCGGCCTGACCATTGGTCTCGCATTTGCCGGTCTCTTGCTGCAATGGCGCTTCTGGAGCCGCCACGCCCGCCTAGTCTGATCGACCCCTGAGCCATTCCATCACATCGCCGCGCACCGATTGAACGCCAGAGGCGCGCGACTTATTAATCACGGATTTTACCTCATCCAGATCAACGCGTCGAAGCAGATGTTTCACAGGCCCGATGGACGCAGGGCGCATGGATAATGCGCGCAGTCCCATTGCAGCAAAGCACATGGCCTCAATCGGGCGTCCGGCGTCTTCGCCACAGAAGCTTACCGGGGTTTCGGTCTCGTTGCAGCGATTCACGATCTGCTCTATAAACGATAAAAAGCTAACGTTTAGAGTGTCATAGCGCCGTCTTACACGCTCGTTCTCTCGGTCCGCCGCGAAGAAGAACTGCTTCAAATCGTTCCCGCCGATCGAGATAAAATCAGCCATCTCAAAGAATTGCTTGGGCGCAAAAGCAAGGCTGGGCGTCTCAAGCATTGCCCCGATCTCGACGTTGGATGGGAGCACGTGACCAAGCTTCTCTTCGCGCTCGCATTCCCGCAAAACATGGTCGCGCGCCGCCCGGAACTCGTCGAACTGGGCAATAAACGGAAACATAAGCGTCAACGGCCGTCCGTTCGCTGCACGGATCAGCGCTTGCAACTGCATGCGCATGACGCCGGGCTTATCCAGGCCCACCCGGATCGCGCGCCATCCAAGTGCAGGGTTCGGCTCGTCCTCGCGCTTCATGTAAGGCAAGACCTTGTCCGACCCGATGTCGAGCGTTCGGAACGTCACCTTCTTGCCACCCGCAGCGTCCAAAACCCGCGAGTAAATCGCCGCCAACTCACCGCGCCGAGGAACCTTTGAACGGATGAGAAACTGCAGTTCAGTACGAAAAAGGCCAACACCTTCTGCGCCCGAGCTTTCCAGAGACGGCAAGTCGGCGATCAGTCCGGCATTCATAAGGAGCGAAATGACCTCGCCTGATTTTGCCTGTGCGGGCAAGATCTTAAGGTCCGAATACCGCTCCTGCGCTTTCGCCTGCATCGCGATCTTATCGCGAAACGCTGTTACGACGGTATCGTCCGGCCGCAGGTGAACCAGCCCCTGGTCCCCGTCCACCATTACATGGTCGCCGTTCAGAGCCTCGCCGGTGATGTTGTCGGCGTGAATAATCAACGGAATAGCCCAGGCCCGCGCCACGATCGCCGCGTGAGAACCCACAGAGCCCTGCTCGAGGATGATACCCTTCAGCTTCGTGCGCCCGTAATCGAGCAACTCCGCCGGGCCGATGTTGCGCGCAACGAGGATGGGGTTTTCCGGCATCTCGGCACCGGTGTCTTTGCCCTGTCCTGTCAGAATGCGCAGCAGCCGGTTAGACAAATCATCCAAGTCATGAAGCCGCTCGCGAAGGTACGCATCTGGCACCTGTGACATGCGGCTGCGCGCCGACGATTGCTCTTTTTCAACAGCCGCTTCCGCCGACAGCCCGGCCGAGATGTCTTCTTCCATCCGTCGCAGCCAGCTGCGCGAGTTGGCGAACATACGGTAGGCTTCCATGACCTCGCGCTGGTCGCTATCCGCGGTCTCATCACTGACCGAACTCAGCATATCGTCCACTGACAAGCGCAAGCGGTCTACGGCGTCGCGAAGACGCTCAGTCTCGGCTTCTGGATCGTCGGCAATTGGATTTGAGACCACGACACGCGGCTCGTGAAGCCATACGTGGCCCTCCGCAACGCCTTCCTGACCAACACTGCCCCGAAACAGTGCAGGCAGCGTGTGGCGTGCCCTCAGGGCCTCTCCCTCACCGACAAATGCTCCAAGCTCCGTCATCTCGGCGAGTACCATTGCCACAACGTCTAGCGCATAAACCTCATCTTCCGAGAACGCACGGGCTTCTTTGGATTGCACCACAAGAACGCCAAGCCGTTCTCCCAGCCTCTGAATTGGCACGCCGCAGAAAGACGAGAACACCTCTTCACCCGTCTCCGGCATGTAGCGGAAACCACGTGTCGATGGCGCATCGGCGGTATTAACGACCTTTCCTTTTCTCGCGACGCGCCCGACAAGGCCTTCGCCCAAACGCATCCGAGTTTGGTGAACGGACTCCTTGTTTAGGCCCTCAGTAGCGCACAATTCCAAAGTCTCTTCATCGCGGAAGAGATAGATGGAACACACTTCTGTATTCATTGAACTCGCAATGACCTCGGTCACGCGATCCAAACGTGCCTGACCAGCGCTGTCGTCGGCCAGCGCTTCCCTAAGCCTGCCAAGGAGCTTGCGGCTTTCGCTTTCGGTCGGTTCGGCCATGAATTCCGCTCGTCACCTTCACGCGGCTTCTCCGCGCCAGAGTTAGGTTACACCAAATAAGCGTATATTGCGAAACGCTTATTGCGTGCCGTCTTCGCCCAGGATGCGGCGCAAGACTGAACTGCGCGAGACCTGGCCAATAGGGGCCTTGTCGTCAACAACGGCTACTGGCGCTCCACCCTCAAGAACGGTCTTGATAACGTCAGCAATTTCGCCGTCCGCATGAATCACGCCATCCGCCGAGTTCGAAATCGGCTCCATGACATCTCGGGCGCATAGCACCCCAAGTGGATTCATATGGGCAACAAAGTTTGCGACGTATTCATTGGCCGGATTTGAATAAATATCCCTCGGCGTGCCCCATTGGACAATGCGCCCGCCTTCCATAATCGCGATGCGGTCGCCAAGCTTGAAGGCTTCGTCAAGGTCGTGACTGACGAAGATAATTGTCCGGTTCAGGCGCTCTTGCAGCTCTAGCAGTTCATCCTGCAATCGCGTTCTGATGAGTGGGTCCAAAGCGGAGAATGGCTCGTCCATCAATAGGATGGGCGCTTCTGTTACAAAGGCACGGGCCAAGCCAACACGCTGCTGCATTCCTCCGGAAAGATCGCCAACTTTTCTGTCTGCCCAATCCGCGAGTCCGACAAGCTCCAGTTGCGCGTTGACCTTGTCACGACGTTCCTTCGCGGTCATTCCGCCCAACTCAAGACCGAGTCCGACGTTGTCGCGAACCGACCGCCACGGAAGAAGGCCGAACTGCTGGAATACCATGGCCACGCGGTTCAGCCGCATATGGCGCAGTGTCTTCGCATCCGCATTGGTTACGTCCACTTGGCGGTCACCGTCGGCGACAACCACACGCCCCCGACAGACGGGGTTCAGACCGTTGACCGAGCGCAGCAGCGTGCTCTTGCCAGACCCCGAGAGCCCCATGAGCACCAGAATTTCGCCTGGGTCGACCTGGAGTGAGCAATCGTGAACGCCAAGCACTTGTGACGTCTTTTCTTGGATTTCTCCACGCTCCATCCCTTGATCCATCAAGGGCAGGGCGTCTTTAGGGTTTGGCCCGAAGACTATGGAAACATTATCAAAAGTGACTGCAGCGTTCATGATTTTTCCACTCGAAGCATACGGTCGAGGACGATGGCGACCACAACGATGATAAAGCCGCTTTCAAACCCAAGCGACGTGTTTACCTGATTGAGCGCGCGCACCACCGGTACGCCAAGGCCGTCGGCGCCAACGAGCGCCGCGATCACAACCATCGATAGCGAAAGCATGATCGTCTGGTTCAAGCCTGCCATGATCTGTGGAAACGCGTAGGGCAACTCGACCTTCCACAGCGTTTGTCTGGGCGTTGCACCAAAGGCCTGCGCGGCTTCTAAAAGCGGTGATGGCGTAGAAGATACGCCCAAGTGTGTCAGGCGGATCGGGGCAGGAAGCACGAAGATAACCGTCGCGATAAGCCCCGGCACCATGCCAATTCCGAAAAAAACGATCGCAGGAATGAGGTAAACAAAGGTCGGCAGCGTTTGCATTAAGTCGAGCACCGGCCGCGCCCACGCATACAGTCTTGGGCGATGCGCCATTGCGATGCCTATTGGAACACCTACGCCCATGCACACCACGCAGGCCGAAAGGACGAGTGTCAGACTTTCCGAAGTTTCTTCCCAATAGCCTTGGTTGAGAATGAAGACGAACCCCAAGAACGTCAGCAGGGCAGGCTTCCAACTCCTTTGAAGGACGAAGGCGAGTAGTGTGAATGCTGCGATGATAAGAAATGGGTTGGGCGTCTGCAGAACCCACAAAATAGCATCGATCATCGCTTCCAGTATGTCGGACAATGCGTCGAAGAAGAACGCGCCGTTAATTTGCAGCCAGTCAAAAACTGAAGCCGCAGCCTTCCCTACTGGGATTTTGTTTTCGGTTAACCATTCCATTGGACTTTGTCCCCCTTGCGGCTACCTTGGCCTGCAGATCCCAGATTGAAAAGCCCAGAAAGAAAAAGCGCGTAGAATGATCGACTTATACACTTGGACGACGCCAAATGGCCGCAAGCTCTCCATCCTTCTCGAAGAACTGGGGATCGAATACGAGGCCCACGGGATCGATCTGAGCAAAGGCGAGCAACGCAGCGAAGCGTTTCTTAAGGTTTCTCCGACAGGGAAAATACCGGCCATCCGCGATCGGGAAACTGGGCAGACCGTGATGGAGTCTGGAGCCATCATGCTCTGGTTGGCCGAGCGGGAACGGCGGTTCCTTGGAGAGCCCGAGGACAAGGCCAACGTACTTGAGTGGCTGATGTGGCAAATGTCGGCGCAAGGCCCGGCATTGGGTCGCATCCATCAGTTCGCAAAGTACGGAAATCCAATGGGTGAACCTGCTGAAACACTGTTTCGAGCTCAGGGCGTGGCCGCTTACACGACCCTTAACGAGCGCCTCGAAGGCCGTGATTATGTGGCAGGCGCGGGAAAGGGGACGTACACCATAGCTGATATGGCGATCTGGCCTTGGGTGTCGCGCTATGAGTGGCATGAGACCGACCTGCACGATTATCCCAATGTCCTGAAATGGTACCGCCGGCTCGCTGAGCGGCCGGCGGTCCAGCGCGGCTATCACGCGCCTCATTTCGTCAATGAAGTGCCTGTGCCTTAAAGGCCAAGCGCGCCTTTGACAGCGGCCATCGCATCGCCGCCATCCCTGGTGGTGACACCGTCAAGCCAATTTCCGAGGATCTCAGAGTTTGCGGCCAGCCATGCGGTAGCTGCTTCGGAAGGCTCTTCGCCGTCGTCAAGGATTGCACCCATGATCTCGTTTTCCATAGCGAGCGAGAACTCGAGGTTTTGCAATAGCTTGCCAACGTTCGGGCAAGCGTCGACATAGCCTGCAGACGTATTGGTAAACACCGTCGCGCCACCGAGGTTGGGACCGAACCAATCGTCGCCGCCTTCAAGGTATGTCAACTCGAAGTTTGCGTTCATCGGATGTGGTTCCCAGCCGAGGAAGACAACCGGTTCTCCTCGACGATCTGCGCGTGCAACCTGCGCCAGCATACCCTGTTCAGAGCTTTCGACGACTTCAAATCCTTCAAGTCCGAATGCATTTTCGTCGATCATCGACTGGATGAGACGGTTGCCGTCGTTGCCTGGCTCAATGCCGTAGATTTCACCTTCAAGTGCATCTTTTTGTGCAGCAATCGCGCCAAAGCTGGTGATGCCGAGGTCGGCTGCAGCTTTGTTCACTGCCAACGTGTACTTCGCACCCTCAAGGTTTGCGCGCACCGTGTCGACGGTGCCTGCCTCGCGATAGGGCGCAATGTCGGCTTCCATAGTTGGCATCCAATTGCCGAGGAAAACGTCGATGTCACCCTGCGCCAGCGAAGTATAGGTCACCGGTACGGAGAGGATTTTAATATCCGTTTCGTAGCCCAAAGCTTCCAAAACAACTGTCGTTGCTGCGGTCGTCGCAGTGATGTCCGTCCAGCCAACGTCCGAGAACGTGACTGAGTCGCAGGCGGCCCATGCCGGCGCTGCCGAGACAATGGCCAATACGGAAAGTGTGGATTTAAGATGCATGTGCATTCCCCCTGTTTTTGTTGATTGACGAGTCAATTAAAAATCTGGATACCCTGTGTTCGGATTTCAGGAAAGACAAAATCATGCCTAAGCTTGGAATGGAACCGATAAGACGGGCTGCATTGATCGATGCGACCATTGCGGAAATCGGTGCCGCTGGTTCCCTGGATATAACGGTAGGGCAAATAGCGCGGCGCGCGGGTGTTTCGTCTGGG
>CAZMRS010000039.1:0-10573 GCA_964568435.1 uncultured Boseongicola sp.
AGACAACTCGCGTTGCCTGATCTCGCTTGCTCTGATGACAGGACAGGTCGGGCGACCCGGCGCGGGGCTTCACCCGCTACGCGCTCAGACCAACGTGCAAGGCGCATCCGACGCAGGCCTGATCCCTATGTTCCTGCCAGACTATCAGTCTGTCACCGACGATGGCGTTCGCAGCGCCTTCACTGACGTTTGGAATTCTGGCGACTTTTCGAATGAGAAGGGCCTCACCGTCACCGAGATTATGGATGCGGTGCACGACGACCATATTAAAGCGATGTACATCCTCGGCGAAAACCCGGCGATGTCCGACCCCGACGTCGACCATGCGCGTGACGCACTTGCCAAACTCGATCACCTTGTCGTCCAGGACATATTCCTGACGGAAACCGCCAACTACGCTGACGTCATCTTGCCCGCATCCGCATTCTACGAGAAATCTGGCACTGTCACGAATACCAACCGCCAGGTCCAAATGGGACGCCCGGCCGTCACCCCTCCGGGTGAAGCCCGCGAGGATTGGGCCATCACAGTCGAATTGGCAAAACGCTGTGGCCTGAATTGGGACTACGCCTCACCGGCGGACGTTTTCGCCGAGATGAAGCTGAACATGAACTCGCTCGACAACATCACTTGGGATCGCCTCGAAAACGAGGATGCTGTGACGTATCCGTCGCTGAGCCCATCCGACCCAGGCCAACCCATCGTTTTCGGAGACGGGTTCCCACGGGCAGACGGTCGCGCACGCTTCACTCCGGCGTCGGTCATCGCCCCTGACGAGACACCGGATGCGGACTATCCGATGATCCTGACGACGGGCCGGCAACTTGAGCACTGGCACACTGGCTCAATGACCCGACGCTCTAAAGTCCTCGATGCGGTAGAACCGGAAGCAAACTGCTCGCTTCACCCATCAACACTGCGCAGGCTTGGCGTGGACGCCGGTGGACACGTCCAGCTCACAACCCGTCGGGGCTCGATCACAGTCATGGCGCGCGCAGACCGCGCGGTTGCCCCTGATATGGTCTTCATTCCGTTCGCTTTCGTTGAAGCGGCGGCCAACATTCTAACCAATCCAGCCGTGGACCCCTACGGGAAAATTCCTGAGTTCAAATTCTCAGCTGTCCGTGTGGAAAAGGCAGAAGACCCGATCGCAGCCGAGTAAGCGTCAAAGTTGCGGTTCGGGGTCTTCCTCCCCGGCCGCTCTACGCCACTGGATAAGATGCTCAGGAACGCCGCCCCTAAACCCCGTTATGTCGCCCATGAGCGCCCAACTCGGCTTTGCCCGAGGCGGAGATTTTTCTTCGCGCACCCAACTTTCAAGAATTGAGCGATCGGCAAGAGACGACGTGTTCATGCGAGCATTGTAGCCAACAATCTCACAGCAACCAAATCACGTCTCAAATCTGAGGAGAGTGACCCACGTATCCCCGTAACGTCGCGCATCCAGCTTTTCGAAGCCGTCTGGGGCTTCCTGTTCGGTCGACTCTTCCCAGACGATCAAAGCATCGGGCGCAACCCAATCACCTGTGACGGCGGTGCCAAGGGCGCGCTGCCCCAAGGATTTTCCGTAAGGCGGATCTAGAAAAATGAGCGACGCAGGCAGCCCTGGGTTTTCGCCTATTTTTGAAACGTCTCTGGCATGCACGCGCGAAACCTCAGCGGCTCGGCAGCGCGCGATATTATCCTTCAAGAGACGCAGGGAGGCTCTCCCGGAATCCACAAATGTGCAGAATGCGGCTCCGCGGCTTAAAGCCTCAAGTCCAAGCGCCCCAGTACCTGCGAACACGTCCAGGACCTGACTATCATCCAGATGGTCCGCATACCCACCATTTAGGAGCAAGTTGAAGATCGACTCGCGCACCCGGTCCGTCGTTGGTCTCAAATGCGCGGCTTTATCGCCCTTGCCCACCGAGGCAAGTCCAAGACCGCGCATTTTGCCCCCAATGATCCTCAAGAGCGGAGCAAGACCTTCAGGTCCGTTTCAGGGTCGGCGATGACGTCTGGAGCGGGACTTTTACCTGCTTCAATCAAACGCTTGCCAACCATGTAATCGCGCGGCGCATTGACAGCATCGACCGCCAGAAGCGTATCTTCTGAATAGTACCAAAAACTCTGTGTGCCATCCGCGCGACGCGCGACGACGCGATCGTATCCCGTATTCAAACCGGCGATTTGCAGCTTCAGATCATATTGATCCGACCAGAACCAGGGTTTGGGAGCATAAGGTTCGGTGGCACCCATAATGTTGGTGGCCACAGCCTCAGCCTGATCGATTGCATTTTGGACCGACTCCAGCCGAAGACGTCCGTTTTTGTAGGGAAAACTGGTGCAATCTCCAGCCGCCCAGATATGTTTGACAGATGTCCGTCCAAACTCGTCGACGGCGATGCCATTCTCGCACTCAATTCCGGACGCTTCTGCCAAACGTGTGTCAGGTCGAATGCCGATTCCTAAAATGACGAAGTCGACGTGCAGCATCGAGCCATCCGTCAAAACCGCACCTGACACATGGCCATCCTCACCCACAAGTTTGTCTAACCCGACGCCTTCTCGAATATCGACACCATGAGCATGGTGCGCGTCACGGATCACATCAGCAGTCTCGGCAGACGCAACACGTCCCAGAATGCGTTCCGCCATCTCGATGACCACGACATGAACGCCCAGTTTCGCCGCAACTGCCGCCGCTTCCAAGCCTATATATCCGCCCCCGACGACCAGCGCTCGGGCACCTTTCTGAAAGCGCGGCTCCATGCGATCCACGTCGTCCAATCCACGTACGGTGTAAACGCCATCAAGGTCACCGCCGATCTTGGCCGGCAGGCCGTTTGGCACCGAACCCGTTGTCAGCACGAGCTCCTCATACGCGATGTCCTCACCATTCAGATCCAACACACGACGATCCGTGTCGATGCCAGTGACCGGGCTGCCAAGTCGAAGTTCTATGTTGTTTTCCGCATACCAGCTTTCAGGTCGCAAATAGAGCCGCTCTTCCGCCATGTCCCCCAGTAGATATGCCTTGGAGAGCGGAGGGCGCTGGTAAGGTGGAACGCTCTCCGCGCAAATCAAAGTGATGGGAGCCGTCTCGCCAAGCGCGCGTAATTTCGCAACCAGTGACGTACCCGCCTGACCACCTCCGACAACGACAATCCCACTCATTTCCTGCATCCTCTGGTCAACGCGGAACAATAGCTTATCTGTTCATCGACTTTTGTTACGAACCGGAGCTACTCAAATATGTCAATCACCGTCGGCGATCGAATTCAATCCGCATCTGTGCTTCGCATGGGCGAAAACGGCCCTGAAGAAGTAGACGTCGCTGCACACATCGCGGGTAAGCGCGTTGTCATCTTTGGGCTGCCGGGTGCCTATACTTCGACATGCACAATGGCGCACCTTCCCAGCTTTATCCGCACGCACGATGCATTCATGGAAAAGGGGATCGACGAGATCATCTGCGTTGCCGTGAACGATGTTTTTGTGATGGCGCACTGGGGTGAATCGACGGGCGCTACAGAAACCGGAATCACGATGCTGGCGGACTGGTCGAGCGCCTTTGGCGAGTCGATCGGCCTTACTTTCGATGCACCACCTGTGGGATTTGTTAAACGCATCCAAAGATGCGCCATGATCGTCAATGACGGCGTTGTTGAAGCTCTCCAGCTGGAAGAGGCGCGCGGCGTTTGCGAAATGACGGCGGGCGAGACCCTTCTGGAACTCGCCTGAGATTTAGTCTGCAGTATTGATAACAGTGCGTGTCGGGAATGGAATTTCGATACCACCAGCGTCCAGCGCTTCCTTCACACGGCGCTTCATATCAGCTTGGTACTGGAAAAAGTCTGCCGCCGGCACCCAAACCCGGACCAGGAAATCAACCGAGAAATCACCCAAGTTGTTTACCTGAATAAACGGCTCTGGATCGGTCATGGAGCGTGGATCGCTCATGATCGTGTCACGAATGATTTGCTCGGCCGTAGCCAAGTTTGACCCATAAGATACGCCAAACGTCCATTCTGCCCGGCGCTTGTCATAAACCGAATAGTTGGTAATCGTGTTCGACCAAACCTCGGTGTTCGGCATGATAATCTGAACGTTGTCCAGCGTCGCCATCTCGGTCGTAAAGATCGAAATATCCTTCACCGTTCCCATAACACCGTTCACAGACACAAAATCCCCGACCTTGATGGGGCGGAAAATCACCAACATGACACCCGATGCAACACCGCTTAGTACACCCTGCAGAGCCAGACCAATCGCAAGGCCAGCGGCACCCAAAAGCGCAATCAGAGATGCCGTCTGGAACCCAAAGTTCTGCAGAACGAAGATGATGGTAAGCGCCAAAACACCGTAGCGCACGAGGTTGGCCAGAAAGCTGCCCATCGTAACGTCGAAGTGACGCGACTTCTCGGCAAGTCGAACGATCCTGCGACGGAAAAACCCTGCAAGGAAGAAGCCAACAATTAAGATAACGCTCGCCAGAACGAGCTGGCCTGCGACATTCACAAAGAAGTCGACCGAGAAGACATCACCGACCGTTGTGCCTTCCACGATCTGATAGCCCATGATCTGATCAAGATATTCCATCGTAGTTCGCGTCCATGTAGTCAGCCAGCTTCACATCTAGCGCGCTCAAACCACCGACATCGTGCGTCGTCAAGGTCACCTCAACCCGATTGTAAACATTGAACCACTCAGGGTGGTGGTTCATTTTCTCTGCCTTCAACGCAATGCGGGACATCCATGAGAACGCGTCGATGAACGTTTTGAACTTAAAGGTCTTCGAGATCGCATCACGCTCAGCATCATGCGCCCAACCATTCACCAAGAAACGACCCAACGCCTCTTCGCGGTCGCCTTCCGTCAATGCTTCACTCATCCTGGTTCCTCCGTTACTTTCTTGAACGGCCCATAATCCGTCAAAATCTCAATGTCGTCGGACACCGCACGACGCTCCGCCTCCAGGTAATCAGAGACGGCCTTTGAAAACCCTTCGTCCGCCATCCAATGAAGCGAATGGCATTGCACCGGCAAATAACCCCTGGCGAGCTTGTGCTCACCTTGCGCTCCCGCCTCGACGGTCGCCAAGCCCTGAGAAATCGCAAAATCAATGGCCTGATAGTAGCACACCTCAAAATGCAGACAGGGATGGTGTTCGATAGCACCCCAATATCTTCCGTAAAGCGTGTCTCGGCCGATAAAATTCAATGCACCGGCAACAGGGCGTCCTTCCCGTGTTGCAAGCACCAACAGCATGTCATCGCGCAGCGTGTCCTGCGCGATATCGAAGAAAGACCGCGTCAGATAAGGCGTTCCCCATTTGCGGGCACCCGTATCCTGATAGAACTGCCAAAACGCGTCCCAATGTGACGGTTCAATCTCCGCGCCACGCAATTGCACGATCTCTCCACCGAAGGACTGCGCCGTCCGGCGCTCTTTCCTGATCGTCTTTCGCTTTCGAGAAGAAAGCGCCTCAAGAAACGCATCAAAGTTGGGATATGCGTCATTCGCCCAGTGATACTGCTGCGTCACGCGGTGCAGCAATCCCATCTCAGCGCCCAACTCGGCCTCTGCCTCCGTGCAAAACGTCGCGTGCACCGAGCTTAGGCGGTTCTCTGTTGCGACATGTAACGCGCCCTGGATCAGGGCCGGAAAGCCACTTGCTTCTTCACCCGGCCGTATCAGAAACCGACGTCCCGTTGCGGGCGTGAACGGCACAGCAATCTGCAGCTTTGGGTAGTATCGCCCCCCCGCACGTTCCCATGCATGAGCCCAGTTGTGGTCAAAGATGTACTCGCCCTGACTGTGACCCTTCGCGTACATCGGGGCCACCGCGATGACCTCCCCACCAGCGCGGGCGACAACATGGTGCGGCTGCCAACCAGTTCCCGTCCCGACCGACCGGCTTTTCTCCAAAGCCAGCAAAAACCGGTGCGTAGTAAACGGATCAATTGGGCGCCCACCGTCCAACGCCTCTGGGCATGCACAGGCATCCCAGTTGCCCTGGTCGATTTGGTCGATCGAACCAAGAACAGAGATTTCGATTTCAGCGCCGGACATGTCTTCTCATTGCTTGGGTCACTATAGAAAGTGGCCTACTCGCTTTCAGCTTCAAGGTGACAAAGGTGCCAGATAGCCTTCAAACGTAACATTCTCGGCCACTTTGCGTGCTGCCGCCTCTTCAATCGGTCCGCGAACGGTCCAGCACAAAATTCGAGCGCCCTGCGACTTCAATTCCGAGACACGTGCGCGACCAAGATCGCTTACGTCGTGGCTGATAAAGCTCGCCTCCAAACGATCATAGTCGTGAATTTCGACAAGCGACGACGCCGCATCTGGATCCAATTCGTCCCAGCGGTCCTCGAAAGCATATGAGGTCAAACCGCGCGGTACATTGGGCAGGCTTTCGCGCATTGCCGCAACGCTGTGCGGATTGAACGACATGACGGCAATTGGGCCTTCATAGTTCTCGATCGCGGTTGCAACACCTTGCTCCAGCCGTCCTACATTTGGGCCAAAAGATCCGTCCTGATCCTTAACTTCAACCAAAACCGGAACGCGTCCGTCGACGAATCCAAGCACCTCTGCGAGGGTCGATATGGTATCGCTCGAGTTCTTTAGAGTGATCTCGCCCAACTCTTCAGCAGTCTTGTCAGCGATGGGTCCTGTCTCATTGGTCAGACGGTCTAGATCATAGTCATGGAAGACCATCGCTTGCCCGTCCTTGGACATTTGTACATCCAGTTCAATCCCATAACCTTTCGAGATAGCCGCCTTGAACGACGACATTCCGTTTTCGACGCAGCCTTCATCCAGCCCATGTAATCCACGATGAGTTAACGGAACTTCCAAAAAGGACTCAGGCAAAGGCACCTTCATTCGATTTCGAAAATGCCTTCGATCTCAACAGCAACGTTGAAGGGTAGTGCGCCAGCACTGACGGCTGAACGCGCATGGCGACCTGTCTCGCCCAAAAGCTCGACGATCAAATCGGAAGCGCCATTGATGACGGCGGGCTGTTGCTCGAACTCGGGTGTGGAATTCACAAATCCCACGAGTTTCACCACGCGCTTCAGCCGGGATATATCTCCCCCACACGCCTTTTTCGCTTGTGCCAGAAGGGCCAAAGCACATGTCTCGGCCGCCGCTGCGCCCTCTTCAACAGTAAGATCAGAGCCCACTTTACCGGTAATAAACCCGGCCTCGTTCATCGACACCTGCCCCGAGACATAAACCGTCCGGCCTGAAACCACGTAAGGCACGTAATTTGCGGCGGGCGGTGGCGCGTCAGGCAGTGATAGTCCACGCGCGGCAAGGCGATCTTCAAAGTCTGTGCTCATATTCTGTCCTTTGTCGGTTTTTGCACCATGACGCTCAATCGATACGCGCCCAAAAGGTGAGTTGGGCATGAAATCGCTGAACTCAGGCGCTGTGGCAACACATAACGCACAATTGCGAAAGGTTGCACTTCAACCACCTGTTATTTACTTCAGATAGGCATATGAACACGCGCAGACGCCCGCGTGGTAATGACTTTGAATAGAAAATGAATTTGCGGCAATGCACGTGCATAACATAAGAAAAACTGGTCTTTTGATGACCATAGTTGCGCTGTCGGCATGCTCCGTGGGTGATCCTGGAGCTGACTTTCATGATCCTTACGAAGGCGTAAATCGCGCAACACACGCTGTGAATGTCGAACTTGATCGTTCTGCGCTCCGTCCAGCAAGCCAGGTTTATGGAACCATTGTCCCTTCGCCAGTGCGCCAATCGATCGACAATGTTGGCGACAATCTTGGTATGCCTTCGGCGGTGATGAACAAATTGCTTCAAGGCAATATCGCCGACGCACTTCACAACACAGCGCGGTTCGCCGTGAATACAACACTGGGCGTGCTGGGTCTCTTTGACCCTGCATCGGACATGGGCCTGGAAGAGCGCGACACAGGGTTTGGTGAAACTCTCGCAGTTTGGGGCGCAAACGAAGGTGCATATCTCGTCTTGCCGGTTTTGGGCCCTTCGACAGAACGCGATACAGCCGGTCTTATCGTGGATGCGCTGACAAACCCAATCGGAACGGTTCTTGGAACAAAACTTGGTGACGAAGCCGAAGAGAACTCACTGTCATTCACGGCAGCGTCCGTCATCAATGACCGCTACGAACTGACGTCAACGATTGACAATATCCTGTATGAAAGTGCGGACTCATACGCACAACTGCGGCTGTTCTACGTGGACTCGCGCCGTTTCGCGCTTGGGGAAACCATCGACGATGCCGCGACCGACATTTACGATGACCTTTATGAGGGCTTGTTTGATGAATAACCCGACACGACGCACCGTTCTGGCTGGTATGTCAGCCGCCACTTTGTTGGCATCTCCCGCCTTCGCTCTGACAACGAACGACGCACGTGGGCTCATTGATGACGTTGTTGGTCAGATCAACTCGGTAATCAATTCCGGCAAATCCGAAGCCGCAATGTATCGCGACTTTGAAGCGATCTTCAAAAAATACGCCGACGTTCCGACCATCTCTCGCTCGGCCCTCGGGCCCCCTGCCCGGAGCGCAAGCAATAAACAGATGAGCGATTTCGCGGACGCATTCACCACCTACCTCGCGCGCAAATACGGCGGTCAGTTCCGCGACTTCATCGGCGGCGAAATAACTGTCGAAAGTGCCCGCCCGGTCAAAAGCTTTCAGCAGGTCGACGCCGTCGCCAAGCTGCGCGGTCGATCACCTTTCAGCGTGACGTTCATGGTTTCTGACCGCTCCGGCCGTAATTTGTTCTTCGATCTTTTGATCGAAGGCATCAGCCTTCTGAAATCCGAGCGTGCTGAGATAGGCGCAATGCTGGACAAACGTGGCGGCAATATCGATCGCTTGATCAACGACCTGAAAACCCAAGGCTAGAATTTAAGCCAAACGCGCCACCGTCATGTGGCGCTTTCGCCCAAACCCGCTTCGCCGTTCCACCTGAAACCCCGCATCCTGCAAAGATCGGCGCACACTGCCTGCCGCCGAATAGGTCGCAGCCGTACCGTCCGGGTTCGTATGGTTAGCAACTGCTCGGAGCAATTCCGGCTCCCACAGTTCCGGGTTCCGCGCGGGCGCAAACCCGTCCAGATACCAAGCGTCCGCCTTATCACCCCACTCCCGAACCGTGTCCCGCGCATCCCCAACGATAATGGTCAAAGACACGTCTTCGCCCGCAAATCTGTAATCCTTCGCCAGACCGTCAACCATTTCACGCGCCAACGGTTCGAGGTCAGGAAAAGCAGACAGGGCACGAGACATATCCGCCGACTTCATTGGAAACAGCTCAAACGATGCGAAATGCAGAATGCCGGGCGCTCCCGCGGCCCGCCAGGCCTGCCACGTCACAAGAAAATTCAACCCAGTCCCGAATCCAAGCTCCGCAATTGAGAACCCGTCGCGAAATCGTCCCGGAAGCCCGTTCCCGCCCAAAAAAACGTGCTCCGTTTCAGCAACACCATCTTCTAGAGAGAAATACGGATCATCAAACTTCGTCGCGATCGGCACCTTTTCGCGCCATGTCAGATCGGGAAACTGGTCGTCTGACATAATTCGTCCTAACTAACGTGCGATAATGGTCCAACATTCGCAAAGAGGAGCGCGATTTGGCAACCGTCGATCTCACTGTGCGCGGCGCGGGCGTCTTTGGCCTTGCGACAGCATGGATGGCGCTCAAGCGCGGGAAAACAGTGCGCGTTGTCGATCCCAACGGACCCGGCTCGGGATCGTCCGGCGGCATCGTTGGGGCACTTCAGCCGCACACACCTGACGTCTGGAACGAGAAAAAGCAGTTTCAACTCGATGCGCTTCTGATGGCAGATGATTTCTGGCACAGCGTCGAAGAAACTTCTGGCATGCCAACCGGATATTCCAAGTCAGGGCGCCTTCAGCCACTCGATGGTGAGCGTGAAGTCGTTATGGCCCGCGCGCGATCAAGCGGTGCCGAAGAGTTTTGGAAAGGTGCAGCAACGTGGCAGGTCATTGAAGCAGTCGAAGCCGGCGATTGGCGTCCGCCCTCGGCGACCGGGCTTTTCATTAAAGACACACTGTCCGCCCTGATCCACCCGAAACAAAGCGTCGAAAGTTTGGCAGCCGCCATTCGCGCAAGGGGTGGCGAGATTGTAAAAGAAGCCAACGACGAAGGCGTAGTTCTTTGGTCAACCGGTTGGCAGGGGCTACTGGACCTGAACCAACGTTTCGGAGTGACCGTCGGCAATGGCGTCAAAGGCCAAGCGGCATTGCTGAAACATGATGCGGTTGGCCGCCCTCAGATATTCGCGGCGGGTATCCACATCGTTCCACACTTCAACGGTACGGTAGCCATCGGCTCGACATCTGAGCGCGACTTTGATGACCCAGACACAACGGACGATCTCTTGGACGACGTCCTAAGCCGCGCAGTGGAAATCATGCCCGTCCTCAAGGGAGCGCGTGTTGTCGAGCGTTGGGCCGGTGTCAGACCGCGCGCCAAGAGCCGCGCGCCGCTCCTCGGTCAACTACCGGGAGAGACCAATCACTTCGTCGCGAATGGCGGATTTAAGA
>CAZMRS010000040.1:0-10558 GCA_964568435.1 uncultured Boseongicola sp.
TGAGGTCGCTGTGGGGTAACTCCCGTGGAAGTTCGAGTCTTCTCGACCGCACCAACTGAAAAAATGCCTTGGCAGGCGCTCTCTCGCAAAACTGACTGAAGAAAACCATTAGGGTTAACTTCTGAGTAACTTAATTTCCGTGAAGTCGCTTCTGCGCTTCGGGGTTGTAACCGTCTTTTTTGTAATCTCGATCGAGGTCTACCCTATACATTTGAACGTAAACGAGTGACGGCTTTGCGGACTATGCCGTCATTCGCAGGTTCTGAAGTTGCGTTCTCGCAGTTCGCGGCTACGCTTGTGCAGGATGAGCCAGGCCACCCTCAAACAGCAGCTTTGCCGCTTCAATCTCCTGCTTCATATGTTCTCGGAACAAAGTCACACGTTTGGTGTTGCGAAGGTCACGGTGATACAACAGCCAAAGTCCCAGTTCGTGCTGGCTTTCCGGTTCTCGAAACCGTTCCAAATCGGGATCGCTGTCTCCTAAGAAACACGGAAGAAACCCAACGCCGAGCCCTTCTTTCAACGCAGCAAGGGTCAGCGAGGTCTCGTCCACATAGAACTCGTGGTCCGCTTGCGGCCACGCCTGTTTGGTCCAGTTTCTGTGGTTGTCGCAACAGTCCACGCCAATCCACTTCTCGGCCACTTTGCCGGAACGTAGCGCCGCACAGTAGCGACGAGACCCGTAAACGGCCGACGCAATTGTTGTTAGCCGTGTTCCTATCAATGTCTCGCCGGGATTGTTGGTTTGACGGATCGCGACGTCGGCTTCACGTTCGGAAAGACGCACGGAATCGTTGGTGACCTGGACGTTCAGTTGAATCTTTGGGTACGCCGCACTGAACCGGGCGAAGTAGGGCATCAGAACTGTCGAAGCCATATTCAGTATCGCGGTTACGCGCAATTCGCCTGCAGCGTCGTCGGCGTGATCGCCAATCGCTCCCTCGAAAGACAGCAACTCTTTCTCAATCCTGAGGGCCGAAGTCTCCAGTTCCTGTCCGGCTTCAGTAAGGACATAGCCAGACGCCTTTCGCTCTATTAGCGGCGCCGCGAGCTTTTCTTCCAGTGCTCGAATGCGGCGCGAAACGGTGGAATGCTGAACGCCGAGTCGCTTGGCTGCATTGCTGAACTAACCTTCCCGCGCGACCGCCAAAAATATCCGTGCGTCATCCCAATGCATGCATATCCCTTTGCCCAGTGCATTTTTGCAAAACCGTTTTCCATTTTTCAGGAATTCTCAAACACGCCTGCCGATGCAAGCATCTTATCAATGAAACACGACATTCGCCAATTGTGCAAAAAACAGGGAGATCAGCATGTCGGTCGAACACATTCAGAACTCAGTAAATGATGTCATTGCCTACCTCACTGAGAATCCGGAAGATGCGCTCAGTACGAGCCCGCCGATAACCGCGGTAATGGAAAGCGACCTACGGTGTCGCGCTACTGGAACCGAAGGACAGTCTATCGTAACCGATATGCCAAAGGCAGTTGGCGGCGGCGGTAGTGCTCCTTCACCTGGTTGGTTGGCGCGTGCTGCAATTGCGACCTGCGATGCCACTAGAATTGCGCTGCGCGCTGCCGAACTGGGCATTGCGCTGGATACTCTTGAAGTCGTTATGGACAGCGTCGATGATGATCGCGGCCTCTTCGGCATCGATGACTCCGTAAGAGCAGGTTCATTGAGTGTCAGCACCCGTGTGACCATTGGTGCCGCAGGGGTCGATCAAGAGGTTCTTCGAGACATCGTCAACTACGCGGTCAAACATTCGCCCGTCGCGGACACCTGTCGCGCCGCCACACCGTCGACGGTGGAAATCACCATCGCCTAAAGAAATAGGACTGTTAGGAGGTTCAAATATGACGGCTTCGCTATACACCCGCCTTGGCGGATATGATGGAATTGCAACTTTCGCTACGAAGGTCGTGACAAATGCACAAAAGGACGATCAACTTGGACGCTTCTGGGCGAACCGAAATGAAGATACAAACGCACGCGATCTGCAGTCGCTGATCGACTATCTGGTCAACAAAACAGGTGGACAAATGTACTATCGTGGTCGCGACATGGCTCTTGCTCACAAAGGTATGGGGATCACCAACGCAGACTGGACTAGATTCATCGAGATAGTGGTAGACATCGCAGGTGAGCTAGGTGTCGGGCAAGTTGAAGGTGGTGAGGTGATGGCCTTTTTTGAAAACCTCAAGTCAGACATCGTGACAGCGTAGCGCTCTGATTGCCAACGGACACTTTTCGACGACGGAGGGTACCATGACCCAAGACTTAGAAGCGAGAGAGGGCGGCTGCACTTGCGGGAGTGTTCGATATCGCGTTCCGTCAGAACCATTGATTGTGCATGGTTGCCACTGTCGCGGGTGTCAGAAAAACTCGGGTTCAGCTTTCGCGATAAACGCCTTGTACGAGGCTGACCGCGTATCTCTATTGTCTGGCGAGATCGAAGAGACAACCGTTCCGACACCAAGCGGCACAGGTCAAGACATCGCCAGATGTGCTGCATGCAAAGTGGCGGTTTGGAGCAACTACAATATGGGTGGTCCGCTTAGAAAGTTTATCCGCTTCATTCGCGTAGGGACATTGGATGAGCCTGACCACCTACCGCCCGACGTCCATATCTACACGTGCTCAAAGCAACCTTGGGTGACATTGCCGGAAGGTGATCCCACGGCAGACGAGTTTTATAGCATTGAAAGCACGTGGTCGGCAGACAGTTTGGTGCGGCTTGATAAACTAAAGAGACTTGCGGGCGCCTAACCATCAACCATTAAAACTGACCAAGTTGTCGCAAGTTCAAACAGCCCCGCTTTGGGCTTTAAGCTGGCGTTCATTGCGAGCAGGCCAACGCCCGCCTCGCCAAAAAAGTTGCAGCTACCATTTTTGATCTGAACGGCCGCCTTTTTTGTTCTTTGCGACCGCTAAAATTGACATCGAACACCTTGGCATAAGGTGCGGTAAATGGAGACCGCGAAGCGCGACATTTGTTTGCGCGAAGAAACCTAGCGCTTGCCGCAGACATCCGTCACGGCACGGTCGAAACATCTGCAGTCCGTATTTATTCAGCTTACCGGCGTATCAGTAGAAGCACGTTTGCGAGTTTAACACGCTGAACAGATTGGCACGGCAAGTCACGATGCCACGGATGATACCCATTTGGGCTGTCCGGAAAAAGCTTGTGGACAGTCAAGCGTATCATGGTTTCCGGCGGGCCTCATGCACCGCCAGTTACAGCACTGCGCATTTAATGCGACTATCCAACGCGTGCATCCGCAGCTCACCTCGCTTCTTTCGGGCTGAAATGCCCAGCGAGATACAAAAAGGGATAAACGCCGATGTAGGAAGTCAATCCAACCACGCGGTGCGTAATGGCGATCTCTGTGGCCTGCGCTGGATCGATCCCTTGTAGCACCAGGACACCTACCCAAGATAATTCAGCAGCACCAAGGCCTGCTGGCAAAAATGGTAGAGAAACGGCCAATAGGATGAGTGGGTGCGCAACAATAAGTAAAAGTGGGTCTATGGTTGGGGTGATCGCAATCATAATTCCCACGTTAACCGCGGCAATAATGATATACCTGAGCAGGCTGATGCCCATCAGCAGACCCAGAGCCGACGACTTTTGTTTTGAAATTTGTTTCAGACCATTTGTGAGCCGGTCTTTGAACGTGGTGGCAAATTCGGGCAATCGCAGCCAGTTCAAGACGGCTGCACCAGCGATCAAGATTGGGCGGATGGCAAACGTGCCGCAAAAACAAAGAACGCCAAGTGCGGCGACTGCGATCCAAATGTTTCCGCTGGTGAGTATCAAGACCACACTGGCAATGGCTGCAAACCCGAGTGTGACAAGCTCGATCATTTGCTCAAAAAGCGAGGTCCCGACGGCAGCGTGCACGCTTATTCCGTTTCGCCTTGCTGTCCAGGCGCGCACGATGGGAACGCCGACTTGTATTGAGACGACCTGACCGAGAAGTGCGCCTGTCGCCGTTGCAGAAGTGGCTTGCCCGAACGGAAGGGTACGATCGTCCAACGCGTCATCGATAACGATCTTCCATTTCCAGGCGGCAAGTATCACGGTCAGCGCGAGCGCCAAACCGACCGCAAAGAAGGTCAACAGCGATACAGACTGAAGGAATTTCGAGATGCCGCCCAGCGACGCACCGCTGACGCTGAAAACCACAAGGACAATGCCAAGGCCGGCTGCGATCCCTGCGAGGTTCCATCGCAGTTTTGCACCTCGATTACCTGTTTCAGGGTCATCAGTCACCGGAACGTCCTCTGATCGCGAGAAATGCGGACTTGGTCTGGTGGAGCGCGGTTAGCCTTATGGGAGTCATTGAACAACGGCCTCGAAGTACCGCGCCTGGCTCGCTTTGGTCACCAGTAGAACCGAGAACGCAAATAGCGTTGCGAGTAGTGCGGTGTCCGCAGACCTAATCAGTATCGACGCTTCCGAAGGCCGAGGCGTTGCTGATGTCAGATAGGCCAAAATTAGCGCGATAGGGAGAAAATAACGGCCTTGCACTCCGTGAACGAACGCGGCGGGGTGAGGCGTCCACGATACCAGTAGAGAAAAGAAGACGATTATCACCGCGGAAATTGCGACAGCAAAAAATGTGAGGACGATGGCCGGGTTTCTCTGTCGCTCCTTGGTCAGCAGGGTGGTCAACACTATTCCGACGAGCAGAAATCCCAAGAAACGGTATTGGGACACGTTGAGGGTAATATCGAGCCAGCCCAGCTTTCCGAGAAATGAGTACCAATAATGCAGCAAGATCGGACCTGTCGTCAGGGTCGTCCAGAGGACGCGAACAAATGCGAACGGGTCACTGATGTAGAATTTGAGGATCTCTGCGGGCGGTACATTTTGAGTGATCCTGAGATCGACGGTGTTGAGCACAGCCATTCCGTTCCAGGCAACGATGAACACACTCAAAACGACCGACAATACCACGAAGCGCGCGTCGCGTGACTTCAGCCCCAAAAACATGGGTAACAGAACCAGTGGCGCCATGTGAAGACGACATCCTGCGATGACAACGATGCAAGCGCCAAACAGGAGCACACTTGCTGAACTTGCGCGCGTGTCGACAGTTGCGAAGCGCAAGAATTGTGAAAGTGTCAAAGCAAGCAATGCCATCGTGACAAAATCTATTGTGGGCAGCGCGGTCTGGAACAGCATCATCGGCAAGGAAAACAGCGCAAGAACGACACTGGATGGCGCAACGATCTGGAAGGCCATCCCCAGTATAAACAAACCAGTTCCCAATGTGACAAGCCGAACGAGTTGGTATGTGGATGCAATGGATAGGTCGAGCGTCTGGCCGATCCATATCGCGGTCGCTTGCGGAAGGTAGATCACCGGGAAGTAGTACCCCGTGCCCGGAAGGGTTTCGTAGGTTTTTTCGCCGGTCCAAGCGCTTCGCGCGGCCTCGTCCAATACGGAGGCGCTTATTCTCGCCTCAGGATCGAGCCTGAGATCCGTAAAATACCCCATGTATTCTAACAGCCCTTTGTCGACGGCACCTCCGGATGAGAATCCATCCTTGGTTTCTAGAAGAAACTGACCCTGAGCCAGCAAGTAGGCGCGTTCGATGTGATCAAACTCGTCTGGCGAAACAAAAGGGGGAAGCGCCGTTCCCATGTACAACGTGGCCGCGAAAAGCAGAAAGATCGGAAAAAGACTGAGCGCTTTCTCCATGTTACTTTGTTTCTTCTTGTTTCGAGTTCGCAGCCAAAGCCGGTTTCAAAGATGCGACTACGCTTTGCTGCTGAAGGGGTCGTTTCGGTTCGGCTGCGATGTCGTAGCCGAAGAAAAATAGAAGCATCTGCAATCCGGAGATAATTGGCAGGACGGACAGCATAACCGTACCTGTCGTCGCTGGCACACCTGAAGTAGACGATTCCACCCATTCCACTGCGCCGAAGATTGCACCAAACAAAAGCAGGCTAACGCCAACGATCAGATTGAGCGAGGCAATCGAGAAGTCGCGCAGGAAGTAGAAATACACGATGCGTTTGAACGTCGCCATTATGTGCCGCCCTAGGAAGTTCCAAACTGTATTGCCAATGCGTAAACCGCTTACTTCATCGGCGTAGATGGCTTTCATCGGTATATCGACAACGACCGCACGAAGGTCGCCAAGGCGAATAAGCATATCACTTTCGAAGAAGTAGCGTTCCGCGAGTTTGTCGAGTTCCATCGAGGCGATGGCGCGCGTGTGTATGGCTGTAAAGCCATTGGTCGGATCAAAGATACTCCAGTATCCGCTGGATAGTTTTGTCATGAAGCTTAGCGCAGCGTTGCCCAAAAGCCTGACAGCCGGCATATCGCGAACCGCCGAACCGGAGAAGAATCTGTTGCCCTTCGTATAGTCGGCTTCGCCAGCAATGATGGGCTGGACAAACAGCGGCAGCAATTCGGGCGCCATTTGACCATCGCCGTCAATTTTGACGACGATGTCGATGGCATCTTCAAGTGCGGCTCGGTAACCGGAGATGACTGCGCCGCCAACGCCTTTGTTGATCTCGTGGCGAATGACAGTGACACGCGGGTCGGAGCAGTTAGACTCGATGAAGTCGCCAGACTTATCGGGGCATGCGTCATCGACAGCATAGATGCGCTCGACCTCGGGGCCGATACGTTCCAGAACATCTGCAACATGCTTGGTCACCTTGTAGCAAGGGACGACGACTGCAATTCGCATGCTTTCTGCCTTAATTTTCTTGCCTCAAATTCTTATTGTCGGATTTGTACACAATGCTGAAAAGCCTTGCAAAACAGAGTTATACTCTTGCGAGGCTTGTTGCGGTGAAGTCGCGAAAACGGTCCAAATCTTGGGTTTTTGAGGTGCTGCGCAAAAATCGTAAAGCGCGTCATACTTCTGCCTAATTGCGCAACTATCACCCGAATAATGTTTATATTGTTTCCTAATCGGCAATCGTTTGGGAGACAGAACAGTCTTTGTTTTCGCGGCTTGCCGCGCAAGGGAATTTCGACGTGGGTGAGGAAGCGAAAGCTGAGTTAGAGGGATCGGATGCGCCTTGGTTGAGCGTCCTCATGCCTGTCTACAACGGTTCTCAATCCCTTGGAGAGACCCTTCAGTCGCTCGTTGGACAGGCAGACGGCATCGAGATTATTCTAATCGATCAGGGATCGGCGGACGACAGTGCCGAGATTGCGCGTGGGTTCTCCGACGTGTTGAACATGCAGATCATTTCTGCGCCGGACAACGAAAACTGGGTTCAGAACACCAATCAGGCTTTGGCAATGGCCCGTGCGCAACGATGCACGCTTCTGCATCAAGATGACATTTGGGCCCCGAACCGCTCAGAGGTTTTGAAGCGTCTTTTTGCGGCAACACCTGAGGCCTCGCTTTGGGTTCACGGTGCGGACTACATTGATGCGCTGGGCGCGCGGGTTGGGTCGCTGGCCCCGGCGTTTGGCGCCAAGGCCTGCAGTTTGAGCAGTGAAGACGCGATGGCGACTTTGATTGTGCAGAACACAATTGCTTTGCCGGCGGCCGCCTTTCCCACAGGGTTGGCGAAAGAGTTGGGCGGTTTGGATGAATCGCTTTGGTACACGGCTGACTGGGACCTGTGGCTGGGACTGGCGGCAAAGGGTAAAGTTGGATGGTCGCCGGAACACGCTGCGTCTTTCCGCCTGCATTCCGGGTCGCTGACAATATCAGGCTCGAAAGACTTGGATGACTTTGCGGCTCAACTAGCTGCGCCGGTGGAGCGATACCGTTCCATGCTGCCCAAGACGGAGGAGCTACGTGCCGTTCGAAAGGCCGAGTTGTCCAATACCATCAATGTGTGGTTGGCCTCGGTGTTTAATGGCGCGCGTCGCCCGCTGCTGCCTGTAATCGGCGGCTTCTGGGGGGTTGGCCCGCTGAACTGGCCAAGGTTTTTTGCTGAAAGCCGGATTTGGTCGCGGATGATGCCGCGCCTCAGGCTCAAACTTGGACGAAAACTTATACGAAATGACTAGCGATACGCCCATAAAGAATGCTTCGGATATGCAGCTAGGTTCTCAGTCTTCAAATCTACAGAAACCTATGTTGGCGTGCATCTTTCTGCTGATGTGCTCGGTTGTCCTCAGCCTGGTTTTCCTGCGCTCGGGGTTTGCAAGTAACGGCTCTGACATGATCGGTTACTTCGTCACTCTGAACCTGTTTGTTGCACAAGACACCTGGGCCGGGCCGGCGATCGCAGTGGCATTGGGCATATCGTGGTTTTGGGCTGCGCGAGCTCCGGCTTTCAAGCTGAAAGCTTCGGGTAGTGCCATCATTGGAATCGCTTTGGCGGCTGCGGCGTCTTCGGTCCTTCTTCGGTTTGTTGCGTTCGAAAACTACGGCATGAGCCTTGATGAGTATCTGCCGACTTTTCAGGCGGAGATTTTTCGCGGCGGCAACCTGATGGCCAGTATGTCGGATGCCAATTTTGCAATCCTCGATAATCTACAGCCGTTTTTCATTTACTCTGATGAGGCGCATCAGTTGTGGGCAGCACACTATCGTCCAGTTCATGCTGCGATCATTTCCTTGTTCCCGCGCGGTGTTGATGTGGCGCTTGCCCATGCATTTCTGACTGGCATCACGGTTTTGGCGATGGCCGACATTGCGCGTCGTCTGTTTCCGGACAGACCGGGAGCGCCGCTGCTTGCCATTCTACTGTTGGTCAGCTCACCTCAGGTCTTGCTGACATCAGCTTCCGGGTTCGCGTTCACGACACACCTTGCCTTCAACTCGGTCTGGTTGGCTCTGTTTTTACGTGGGACGTGGCGCGCGCATATTGCAGCGGCCATTGTTGGTTTTTTTGCTCTGGGCATCCATCAAGTTCATGTACACGCGATTTTTGTATTTCCGTTCGGGATAGCGATGTTGGCCGGGTATTTTGGTAGCCGTTGGAAGAGCATTCCGTATGTGGTCGCTTATGCGATCGGCGTACCAGTCTGGATCATGTGGCCCGAGATTGCGACTTTCATTCAGACGGGTGATTTGGATGCGCTGCCGAGGGCGCTGCTCGAAGTGGAGTATCTGGCGAACTATCTCAACTATTCAGACGAAGCAGGGGTGCTCGATCGGCAGTTTTCGTTCCTGTTTCTTGCGGTGAACCTCTGGCGGTTTTTACTTTGGCTGTCGCCTGCCCTGGTTCTGTTGCTTGTGCTGTCCGTGTACCTTGCACGGCGATTAGGATCCGTCGCAGTCATTTGTGCCATTGGATTTTTCTTCACCGTCGCAGTCTCGCATCTGATGTTGTCAAACCAGATGCACACAATTGGGTCTAGGTACTACCATGCCGCATTTGCGAACGTCGTGGTTGTCGCGCTTGCCGCGTACTACGCGTATTTTGACTCGCGCCAATTGCGATCCTGCGTTGCGGCTTTGATTATTGTCGGTCTGGTCGTGTTCCTGCCCTGGCGCGCGTATCAAATGCACGAGAAAATTGCGCCCAGAGCCGCCATACAAGCGCAACTGGCTGCGCTCGACGCAGATAGGATTGTGGTTCGTCCAGGCGGGACATGGTTTATCGCGGACTTCGTTCGCAATGATCCCTATATGGAAAAAGGCCCGGTCTATTTTTTGCAGCGTGTCGAAGGGCCGGTCCCGGAGTTCCCGGGAAAAACCGTAACCGTGACTGGGGCAGATCTCATAGAAATGGGCCTCCCGAGAGGGACGTACCTTGAGCCGGCGTTCGACCTGAGCATCCGGTGACGTTTTGTCGGGCGATTGACAGGCGATTTGGAACTTTGAAGTGATAGGGGTTGAGTGAGAACTCAGATTGAAGTCTGCCGTCTCCATATCTTTTTGCCCTTCCCAAGCCTCGGCGATAAAGCGTGAACCGCGTTACTGGCATCCACTACCGGTCTCAAGCCGAGCGTCCCTTGTGCGAGGGCGTAAACCGTTGAGCTTGATGATAAAGGACGCAGTACTGAGTTTCCGCACTCAGATCCGATCAGAGAAACTGGTTGAGAAATCAGTTCTCGGTAAGCGTCGGTGAAAGAACGGCGCGGTGGTACATCTTGTTGCCGGCCACAATGGACAGCAGGAAGCCGCCAAAAGCGATCTGCACACCGACGACCATTGCGGTCAGAGCCGCGAGCAGGTTTCTGATCTGATCCAGTTCGCCAAAGCCGGATTGCAACCATCCACCGGCAATGAAGGCAGCCCAGACAAAGCCGACGACGAAGGTTCCCGCACCAGTCAATAACCATCCGGCAAGTGTGGAGCCACGGATCAAAGAGGCGAGCGTTCCTGTTGGGCGCATATAGCCTTCACGGGTACCCAGGATGAGGGCCGCGAACCCACCGACAATCGTTTGCACGGCGATGATGATGCAGGACGAGGCGACGACCGCCCAGTGGTTGCCAAGTCCGAATGCTCCGATGCGGATCATTTCCTCGTCAGGTCGCGCAAGCAGTAATGACAGGATCAGGAAGCCAAATGTAAACAGCAGAGCGCCGGGTGCGAAGAACAGCCACGTCGGGCTGAGCATGAGCATATAGAACAGGTGGCGGAAACCGTCGTGTAGGGAAAGAGTGTA
>CAZMRS010000041.1:0-10433 GCA_964568435.1 uncultured Boseongicola sp.
CGCCCGAATCCGCCCACTTTTTGAGCCTTCTAAATGTTCTAGTAGCTAGAGGTTCAAGCTCCTTTTTTGCCTTTGGACCACTTGTCACAGCCCTGTGAACTCGATCTTGGCTTGCGCATTCTCGTAGCTATAGCTACCAACGCTATAGAAATGGAGGCCGCATGCTGACAATCGGGAGCTTAGGCAAGAGGACTGGAACTAAGGTCCAGACCATCCGCTACTATGAACAGATTGGTCTTATGCCTGAGCCAGGTCGAACGGAAGGGGGACAGCGGCGTTATGGCGACGCGGAGGTCGACCGCCTGTCTTTTATTCGGCATGCACGTCAGCTTGGGTTTTCGTTGGAGGCGATCCGAGAGTTGCTTGATCTCAGTGACAACCCGGATCGCTCATGCGGCGAGGCGGACTCGATCGCGCGACGGCAACTTAAGCAGGTTGAGTTGAGAATGGATCGCTTGAAAGCTCTACGAACAGAATTGAAGCGGATGATCCAGGAATGCAGCGGTGGCAAAACAGCGGACTGCAAAGTGCTGGAGGTCTTGCGCGATCATTCCGAATGCCTGACCGATCACGAAGAGATTGGCGCATGAAAAACCGCATTATTATCGCCGCCCAACATGTACGTTGGGCAGCGATGCGCTCCCTTGGCCAATCTTGACTTTAAGCTGGCTGATAGAGCCGGGCATGCGGTAGGCCAGTACTTTCAAATCTCGTGAATGTTTTTGCCAAAGCCAATGCACCGAGATCAATGAGAGGCTCCAACAACACAACAATGATGTAAACTGAAGCGAATGCGCCAGCATTCGCCAAGGTCTCTGCCGTGAAACCCTGCCCGAAAAAGACCCAGAAAGCCACCCAGGACACAACACCCCCCTGAAACACAACCGATAGCTTCGCAGCCTGAGCATAGGTCACGTCGGTGTACGGCGTATCGGAGGGTATAATGCGTCGTGCCACTGCAGCCATCGCCAAGACCGGGACAACAAGCGTGGTTAAGTTCATACCGAGTTGCGGGATGTCGGAAGGTGCGAACAGCAGGCTTTGGAAAGTCAGGCCAAAGATCAGGCCAATGGCCGTCGGGACGGTTCCAAGGATCAGGAACAGTGTTGTCCCGAGGATCAGATGCACTTCTGACACGCCCACGGGTGGATGCGGCAGGAACTCAAAAAATCCAAACACCATGGCACTCGCCACTACGGTGCGCCCAGCCAAAGCCGAAAAACTACCTTTTTGCTTCACGTGATCGATCGCGAGCTTGGCTACTATTCCCGCAGAAGCGATGCCGGTCACTGCGCCCAACATGATTTTCGCGCCATCGACGACGCCTGGTTCAATATGCATGAGTTCGTCCTTTCCGCACCCATCGTGCAAGATGCCCTATAGAAGGCGTTCCAATTCACCTGGCAGGTTTCCTGACTCGCGCTTCATCGCTGTCACACCACCTTCCCGGATCTCTCCAGTGGTATTTGGCATGCAACTAACGCTCACAGTTGCGTGGGCAGTCTCGGATCAGGACGGGTTCTTCAGTCCCTACCGCGTTCCCATTTACCCCTCCCCCGGAATTGGGCTTTGGGACCAGATGCCGCCACCTGATGTCTTCAATGCGCGTGTGTCAAGCAATTTGGAAAAAACGCTTGAAGCTACAGTGACTAGAGCAATTACCTCTATCGGTAGACGATTCGAGGAAATCCGAAATGCCCAAAACTGATCCACTGGTTGCATCCACTCCACTCCTAGATTTTGGTCATTCGTCCATCTCCCAACTGGTAGAAGCCCGGGGATGGGAACCCTTGCCCAAACACGATCGGATAGGGTCGATTTACAACTTCGTGCGGAACGAGATCGCCTTCGGGTACAACCGAGCCGATGATATCTCAGCCTCAGAGGTGCTCGCAGATGGCTTTGGTCAGTGCAACACGAAGGGCACGCTTCTGATGGCCCTTCTACGCGCGGTAGGCGTGCGGTGCCGTCTTCATGGATTTACCATTCACAAAGCACTGCAACGTGGTGTCGTGCCTGAACTGGTTTACCCCGTCGCCCCCAATGAGATCATCCATTCCTGGGTTGAGGTGGAAACCGAGACGGGTTGGGTTAACCTCGAAGGATTCATACTGGACGCACAATTTCTCTTTGCACTTCAACGTACATTTCCCGGCACATCGAGTCTGTGCGGGTATGGAGCAGGTACAGATTGCCTAGACGAACCCGCCGTCGAATGGACTGGCGGCAACACCTACATCCAGAAGACAGGCATTGCGCAGGATTTCGGAACTTTTGACTCACCCGATGACTTTTATGCCAACCATCGGCAAGCATTCAGTTTCATGAAAGATCTATTATACCGAAACATCATCCGACATTGGATGAACGCACGTGTCCGCCGCATTCGCTCTGGACAGATTCCACGCTTTCCAGGCCAATCACTACAAAACCATCAGCACCCGGAGTCACGCCGTGCCACATGATCACGGCCATGCCCATATTGATCCAGAGAGTGGCGATCGCCGCGTTTCAATAGCGATCTGGGCCAATGCCCTTCTGACCGTCGCTCAAATCGTCGGCGGAATATTCGCGGGCAGTCTGGCGCTCATTGCCGACGCGCTGCACAATTTTTCTGATATGGCTTCGCTTGTTATCGCTTTTGTGGCCCGCAAGATTGCGCGTCGGCCGGCAGACGAGCGTATGACCTTCGGATATGGACGCATCGAAGTGGTGGCCGCTCTAATCAACTACACCACTTTGATTATTGTAGGTGTCTATCTGATTTACGAAGGCGGCATGCGCATGATCGATCCGCCAAAAGTAGCCGGGTGGACAGTCGTCATTCTGGGCGGAATTGCACTGGTCGTGGATACTCTGACAGCCTTGCTCACGTATTCCATGCAGAGGGGCAGCGTGAATATCCGGGCTCTGTTTCTCCACAATTTGTCCGACGCTTTCGCCTCGGTAGCTGTTGTCGCGGGCGGAACTCTGATCATCCTCTATGACATGCGATGGGTCGATCCAGCTATCACGATCGGGATCGCACTCTACATCCTCTATCTAGCGGTGACTGAAATTGGCGGTCCGGTTCGCACACTTATGCTGGGTAGCCCCCCAGATATCAACGGCACGGACGTGGTCGAGTCAATTCGCGCCGTTGAAGGCGTCCATGATCTACATCACGTACATTTGTGGCAGATGCAGGAGCATCAGGCGGCGCTGGATTGCCACATCGTTCTCGACGACGACGGTCTCGAAAACCTCGAACAGATCAAGTCGAAAATCAAAGCGGTTGTCGCGGAATCCTTCGACATACAGCATTCAACACTTGAATTCGAAGTGCGCAGCAACGCACACACCGACGCCGAGTTATTTGGGCATGCACAATGACCGTTTCTGAAACAATTCTTCTTGCCACCGGTCTAATTGGAGGCGGAACCCTGATCTCAATGTTGGTCTGGTCAATAGTGTGTCCCGAGCGGCGTGTCTGGCCCCCGGACAACTTCAACATGAAGACACCCATCATTGCCTGGCTTCTGACAGTGGGCATCTTTTCGAGCGCGATTGCTCTCGGGGCCTTAGGCTGGGGATCTCTGGAGTTGCCGATGTGGTTGCGTTGGGGAATAGGGTTACCTCTCGTGATCGCAGGCAATTTTGTGGTTTGGTGGGGCGTCAATCGTATCGGAATGGATGCGACAAGCGGTGCCGAAGCAGAGCTTGTAACAACCGGACTCTATAGCGTGTCCCGCAATCCTCAATATGTCGCCGATATCTGCATCCTCATCGGTATCGGTATTCTGTCAGCCGCCCTCTGGGTCTGGCCAGTCGTAGCAATTGGCGCTGTCGCTCTGATCCTCGCACCATTTGCAGAAGAACCGTGGCTTCAAGAGAAATATGGCGCCGCATTTGAAACGTACTGCTCTTCGACCCGCCGCTTTCTTTGAAGCACTTCACAAAAATGTCATTCCGAGCTTGGTTGACCCTCTAGCAACTAGAGGTCTTACGCATTCAAAAAATGGAGGACAGATGTGAGCAGAATCACGAAGAACCGGCGGCAGTTTCTTTCAGCGTCGGCCGCAGCCGTTATAGGCCTTCCGGCTTTAGTCAGAGCGCAGTCTGCGGAGCAACCGGCTGGAGTTTCGGTCCGTAGAAACATATCATCCTTTAGTGCGCAGCCGTGGCAAGACCACTTCGACAATCTGGAGCACGGCGCAATATTGTGCGACATAAACTCGAGAGCAGTCCAATTTTGGTCGGAGGACGAAAGCGTCTATAAGCTCTACCCGTCGAGTGTTCCGCAATCCGAGGAATTGACGCGGCGAGGCTACACGAAGGTCGTGCGGAAAGTTGAAGGCCCGAGTTGGAGACCAACACCATCGATGAAGGAACGCAATCCTGAGTGGCCTGATTATTGGCCGCCGGGGCCAGACAATCCTCTTGGCACCCACGCGCTTTATCTTTCCTGGCAGTATTACCGTGTCCATGGGACCGGTGACACACGCAAGATCGGGCGTCAATCTTCAAACGGCTGCATCGGATTGTACAATGAGCACATCGCAGAGTTGTTCGATCTGGCGGAAGTCGGCACCCAAGTCAGAATATTCTAACAAGCTCACTGTTGCGCCAGCGGCAGGTCCAAGTCCTGTACTAGTCAGTCTAAGGGCCGCTCAAGAACGCGGTTCATCACGGATGCGGCTAGAGGACTATCAGCAGAGCAGCCGTTGTTTGATTGCTGACTTTGCCTCTTGAGGCAGGATTCAATGCAAGGTGATGGATACGGAACGACAAGCATTTTTACTATCGGCATCACATGGGCAGGTCTTGTATTCGCAGCGCTCTTGGCTCTGTTTTGCGTCTTTTGGATTTGCAAGCGATGGAAAGACCGAAACCGGAAGCAATAATTCAGATATGGCCGTCAGCGCACCGGCTCTCATCGAGACGGGACTATTGCCTAGATCACAGAAAGATCCGCAGCCCGAACTTTTTCGGTACACGTGCTAATCGAAGCGAGCGTACCCAGCCAGTTAGCTGTGAACGGATCCAACCGGGATGAAACGGATTTTCAGGTTCACGCTCTGGGGGTTCGTCGCCGTGGCAACTATAGCCGCGGTTACGATATCGTTAGCGATGTGGCTGATGTTCCGGTCAATCCCGGACTATAGCACAAGCATTGCTGTTGATGGTCTGGCAACGCCTGTCGAAATCGTAAGAGATGCATACGCAGTTCCACACATTTTCGGGGAAAACGACCCCGATGTTTTTTTTGGGCTAGGCGTCGCGCATGCTCAAGACAGGCTGTGGCAAATGACCCTTCTAAGAAGAATCGCACAGGGAAGGTTATCCGAACTCTTCGGACGAAACACACTGGCCTATGATGATTTTATGCGCCGACTTGATCTCGCCGAGGCCTCGCGTTCCTCGCTATCCGTTCAGGATGAAGAAACGCATAAAGCTCTCACTGCATACGCGGATGGAGTGAATGCGTGGATTGAGGAAGTCAACAAAGGTGCTTTGGGGCGAGGCGCCCCAGAATTCTTCCTTTTTGAAAGCTCGATTGCGCCTTGGAGACCAGAGGATAGCATCGCTATTCTCAAGCTTTTTGCGTTGCAAAGCTCCGATCAGTTCCAAAAAGATATATTAAGGGCGCGGCTCTCGATGATCATCCCGCCGACACGCGTTTCTGATCTTCTCCCAGCGTCATATGCTGCCAATGCCCGCAGCAAGCAACGATACTCAGACCGGTTTCCACTTGCCCGTCTCGGAGCCGCTCAACGTGAGGCCGATGGGCTACGCAGGTTGTCCCCGCTCCGAAGGCCCAATCTCGATTCTTCGATGCTCGCCTGGGCTGCCACCGGCACGCGAACCGTTTCAGGTAAGTCGTTCGTGGCTGGTGTATTCGACACTCAATTGACCATACCTTCGCTTTGGTATCTCGCAAGCTTGGATCTTCGATCCGGGGGGGTCATCGGTGCCACCATCCCTGGACTGCCTCTTATACTATCCGGTCGCAACAGTAGCTTGGCATGGTCTGGAACGACATCGAACATCGACGATCAAGACATTTTTGTTGAGAAACTGCTCGACACTGACCCTCAGGCGATCTTGACCCCTGAGGGGTCCCGGCCAATCGTTTCCCGCCCCTCTGTCATACGCATTAAAGGTGAAGCACCTGTGACCATTCGCTTGGCACGGAGCGATAATGGCCCGATCATTCAATCCGATCTCTTCGGCCTGTCGTCGGTAATCCCAGAAGGGCACGTAGCGTCCTTGGCTTGGACGGGCCTGTCACCAAATGACACTTCAGCAAGTGCGCTCATGGGTCTAATGACAGCAAACAGCATAGATCAGGGGTTTGCGGAAATGCGATCCTTCATCGCGCCCGCGATGACACTGATCATTGCGGACAGGGACAACCTCGCAGATCGCCGGGTTGGCAGGGAGCCAATTCGCGATCCTGAAAGTGTTTTTGGGGGATCTATGCCAGGTCCTGGGTGGCTGCCGAAGAGCCGATGGCAGGACATCGGCGTTCGTGGCACCGACGATCCAAGCGCTGCATTTGATCCTAGATCGCCGGGGCGGATTGATGGCGACATAAACAATCAGGTTTTGTCTCCAGACGCTGTGTGGGTTGACGAGAATAGCTTTCGGGTTAGCCGCCTTGCGAGATTACTTGAGGAGCGCGAAGTCCACACCCGTAACGGTTTCATAGAGTATCAGCAGGATACTGTCAGTCCGGCTGCAAGGAGACTCTTGCCGCAAATCGCAAAAAACCTGTGGTTTTCCGAACCTCCTGCACCCGCCGACACTCTTGCACGGCGGCGTACCGATGCTCTGCAAATGTTGGCGGAATGGAACGGCGAAATGAACGAGCATATGGCGGAACCCTTGATTTATGCTGCATGGATGCGCGCCCTCCAGCAACGGCTGATTTATGATGAACTGAGCACAATGGCACAGGAACTGCCAAGCCTTCAGACGCGCTTTCTTGAACGCGTTTTCGCTGACGTAAACGGCGCCGCAATCTGGTGTGATGTGGCCCAGTCCGAGGAAATCGAGACCTGCGATCAGATGGCCAGCCTGGCTTTAGACGACGCGTTGTTATGGCTAGAGGAAACATATGGGCCTCGCGATTTGACTAACTTGAGATGGGGAGATGCTCACCAAACTGCACTTGATCATCCCATTCTGAGCTGGTCGGAAGGATTGAGCCTTATGTCAAACATCCGGCTACCGATCTCCGGGGGTGACACCACTCTTTTTCTTGGGAGATCTACGGGCACGCCTGAAGAACCGTTTCAAAGTGCCTTTGGGTCGACTTACCGTGGAGTCTATGACCTCTCTGACCCGAATAGTTCGGTTTACATAGCATCAACTGGGCAGTCGGGACATTTCCTCAGCCGCTATTACGATGATCTCGGCCGCTTATGGCGGCGTGGAGAGTACATTCCAATGTATCTTGAGCGACAATTCGTCACCGCCGGGTCTATAGGAACAACAACTTTGCTGCCAACGAGCAACTAGGCAACGTGTTCACGTTACACCTTTTTTGCGCCACTTTGACAAATCAGGGCTTTCAGTACTGCGTTGAAAAAGACGCAGCGATTGACTCAAAATTAACATAATAAACCTTACGCGAAAAGAACAAAAGGGAAACATCGCTGTCGGGTTACCTTTATGTTGGGACTGAATCAGCGAGACTCCCTTCTCTTGAGAGACAATAGCTTGGAAAGTTGGGTACATTGAAGCGTGCTTTCCTGAAGGATAGAATTCTAATCTTCAAACTCATCTCCACCTGAACCAAATGGCTTTACCTTTAGCTGCTTTTTTCGGAGTTCACTCAGTTAGCCGTTTCCAAGCGTCGCAAATCCAACGAAAACGCGGACGCACACTCAAACACATACCGAACGAGGCGCAGCTAGATGTAGAACTTAAAGGGTTGCGGTCCGCCCTCTCGCGCCGAACCCATCACAAGGATATCACCGACCATCTTCGCAAAGCGAACCGATACCGGCAGCCCGTCGTTAAAGTTGCACGAGTTGTAGTTGATCTTGGTCAGTCCCATGATGTCAGAAAGAACTGTCCGCATCTCTGGCTGCCAATGCTTTGATCGCAAGATCGTAACCAAAAGCGGGTTGGGTGTTTCAGGCCCAATATACGTATCCAACTGCGGTACGTAGCCGCTCGTCCAAAGGTAAGCGTTCTTCAAGTCTAAATTTAGGGCTGTTCCCCTGATCACTGGGTAGTCGCCTGCACGGAAGAGCTTTGCGTCGCCACCCGTTGGCCTGATGCGTACGCCAACGACATTCGTCCCCTTCGGTGCCGCGCGACAGAAGGCATCCCACTCCTCGTCATTGAATGACGCCTGCCCATGGATGAAGAGCTCCTTAGGCGGCTCGGAGTGCAATTCCCGATACGCTTCGATCACAGTTCCGAGTAGTTCTTTGGCGGCGTCCGCGTTTAGATGGTACTCGTACTCGCCGGTCTTCCAAGGGCCATTCGCCCCACGGAACACTACGCCATCGCCTTCACTCAAAAACATCTGCGCCGCGCAGCAGACGTGATTGTCACGGTTGTTTGGAAGGTTTTTGTAGACCATCCCGATGTAGCATACCCCTTCGCGCACGTTGGAAAGCCGCCAGGGCGGGCGGTCCTGAGTCTTATAGTAAAGACCCGTCGCGATGTTCCACGCCACTGTCGCTGGGTCTTGCGTGGTTCGCTTCGGATAGCCGGCACTGTTGAGAAACGCAGTCGGCTCCAGGGTCGACTCACGCAGAATTTGAGAGGGCGCAATCGAGAGCAACGACGCTTTAATGTGCCTACGGAAGTCGGGAATGTCGTCAAACACGTCCTCGATGCGCGGATCAAACCGTTCGTCCATAAAAAGGAACGTCTGGGGTGACCTTGCGCGCTGCTTCTTAGGCGTCTTTCCTGCGACCAGGGTCAGACCGGTCCGCTTCGATTCCGGACGGCAGCGCTCGTAGACAATCTCGGGCACGACAAACATCCATAGATCAATCGAGCCTTCCTCATTGCGTCTGAACTTGCGAACGCGCTCAGTGTAGATACGAGCGACCGCATCGACGGCTTCATGCTTGTTCTGCACCCTCGTCGCGCGCTCGATGGCGTCGAACTCTACCGTCAGACACCTCAGCCGATCTGGGTCAAAAGTAACGCCGAATGTCTCTTCGAGCCCGGGGAAATCGGCGAGATGAAGACGATCTTTCTTCTCAGTCGGCCCCGGAGGCGGCACCGGAATCCCAGACAGCAGGCGGCGGCTCCAAGAGCGGAAGTGGCCGATCCCGTCCGACGTTCCGACAACCCCAATTCGAATCTCACGGAGTTTCCGTGGGCCGTCATGAGGTCCATATAGATAAAGGCCATCCTTTGGGTGATGGCTTCTCTGGTCATAGCGGAAATCGAGTTCTGGTTCGTCGAAGTGATCTGCGATCAAGTTTGCCTCGGGAAACCTCATATGCCGTCTCCTTCCGGCTCTGCATCTTCGTCGTCAGCCGCTGGCCGCCCGAGCGTGCTTTCGTCCTGCTCTTCGGCATCAGGATCGCCTACGTCTGGAAGTTCTGTGCTGACCGGCGACGTAACAAGAAGCGGTTCAGATGAAAGCAGCATATCCAGACCCGGCGCAAGTGGCACCCGAATGTAAGCTGAATCGCCCGACATGATCTGAAGGAATGCCAGAAGCCGTCCGTGCCATTGCTTGTTGCGCCAACCCTTACAGCCCGATCTGCGAAGACGATGCATCTTCTTCGGGTCATCTATGCGTTCTCCCTGCTCGGTATCGTTATCCTTCGCGAATAGGACTCGCGCCTTCAGTCGGAAGTGCCAGAAAGGCCAGTTGCGGGGGATCGCCGTCACCCCATAGGACCAGACATGCTTTCGGGCGATGTTGCGCAGCATCGACGACCGCCGCTCGCCTTGTCGACCCCACGGCACCCGTTCACCAATTCCGACTTGGCCGGGAGACACATGGAAACCATCACCGTTGGAATACGCATAGGCGACCATCCCGATATTCCTGCAGTGCCGTTCCCATCCATCGCGTAACAGGCCCGTGAGCATGTTCGACAGATCGCGCCCCGCGACGCCGATCTCGGGCATACCCTTATCAATAGCATCGACAACGGGCACAGATGTTCGCAGGCGCAACTTCGCCACACCTCCAAGGCCTTCCTCAACATCAGGGGGCGCAGCGAACGTAATCACGCCTCGCTCATGCGCGACGGCGGGAAACGACAGCCCTCGCACACGCCTCTTGAGGACATCGGTTTGGACCGCTCCCGTCGCCTCGTAGAAGTAGAGTTCATCAGGCATCTCCAAGACCTGGATCCAATTTGAGACCAAGGCCTCTGGCTCACGCACCAGCGGAACAGCACCACGCCTGCGGAAGCTATCCCATTCACCTGCGACCGCAACATTCTCACGCTGCTGTGTCACTC
>CAZMRS010000042.1:0-10429 GCA_964568435.1 uncultured Boseongicola sp.
GATCTTGTCACTCGGACCGCCCTGGCGGATCCGACTAATGGCCCGCATCATACCTGAGACTGAAAAGTCTTTCGGGTTTGCATCGGTCGCACTCATTACCTGTCTACCTTTTACCATCTCATCTTTGACCTATACGCGAGGCCATTGCTTAAGTTGGGACGTGCCGGCTCCACATCTTTCGACACGCCCCCTACCCTGGGTACCAGCAAATTGCCGGTGTCACTCTCTACGCAGCCGTCGGATTGATGTGGTCTCCCCGGTCCGCTTACAGAACCTGTTATCCCCCAACGCATTGGCCAAAGTGAGGCGTGGAATGCGTGAATTGGACAGGAATGCGGACGCCGCTCGGATTGCCGCCACATCACGATAGGGCACATTTTTCCAATCCAGCGACAATAAGCGCGTACGGAGAATACCAATACTGTTTTCACAGGGAAAATTCACGGTTGAGTTTCGTATTGCTCAACAATTCGCGAGCAATCTAGCGCCTCAACTCGGCCCCAAACGCTCAAAAAAACCGGGAAAAATCAGCGATCAACAATCTGTTTCTACGCACCACGAACCCACTCAATCCAATGAATACAGGGGTTTCGTAAAATTGGCTGAAAATTCCAAAAATCGCATGACGGAGACAATTTTTGAAAACACCCCCAGACTGGACACATACAAGAGACAAACGTGCTGAACAGGGCTGGTGGTCTTGGCGCCACTCACGCTGCCAACCCTGTCAGCTCCGGCAAATTCGACTCGCTCGGCACGAGGATGACACTTTAGAACAGAAGACGTTGCGCAAACATGTTCATTTGGGGGTATTCGCGCCGCGAAACCCTCGTTAAGTTAATCAAGCAAAAGTAGATCGCCTGCGACCAAAGATCGGGCGACCAAAAAACAGTCTGGGAGAAACTAATGAAGAAAGAGAATTATCTTAAGCTTCAGGCGCAGCGTTTGACCACCGGTCAGATCAATCGCCGTCGCTTTGTAATGTCAGCCCTGGCAACAGGCGTGACTCTGCCAACCGCGTTATCCCTTGCAGGGCGCGCAGAGGCGATGACACCAAAGTCAGGCGGCTTCTTCCGCATGGCGGCGGGATACGGGTCAACAACGGACAACCTTGATCCATCCACGTCAGAAAACGGCTTCAGCCAAAATGTCATTTATGCGCGCGGCAACCACCTGACAGAAGTGTCCAACACTGGTGAGTTGATCGGCGAACTTGCCGAGACGGTCACACCCGAGAACGCGGCGAAGACCTGGGTGTTCGATCTGCGCCAGGGCGTAGAATTCCACAACGGCAAGACGATGACATCTGACGATGTGATCGCGACCTTCAACTATCACCGTGGCGAAGACTCAAAGTCTGCGGCCAAAGGTCTGTTGAGCGCGGTCACAGACATTCGCAAGGACGGCGACAATCGCGTGATCTTTGAACTTGAAACCGGGAACGCCGACTTCGGCTTCATCGTTTCCGACTACCACCTGATGATCATGCCGTCCGAAGGCGGTGAAATCACTGACCCGAACAGTGGCATCGGGACTGGCGGCTACGTGCTTGACGCTTACGAGCCCGGCGTACGCGGCAAGTTCACCCGTAACGCGAATTACTGGAAGGAAGGCAAGGCGCACTTCGATGAATACGAGATCCTCTCGATCCTCGATGTAACGGCACGTCAGAACGCAGTCATGAACGGTGACGTGCACTATGCTGACTCGATCGACCCTAAGACGGTTGCTCTGATGCAGCGTGTCCCAACACTCGACATCCTCGAAGTGACCGGCACGCAGCACTACACTTTCCCAATGCGCCTGAGTGTCGATCCATTCGGCAACTACGACCTGCGCATGGCGCTGAAGTATGCCATCAAGCGTCAGGAACTCGTCGACAAAATCCTGCTTGGCCATGGTGCCACAGGAAACGACGTACCGGTGTCTTCGGCCATGCCTTTCCTCAATACCGAGCTTCCAGTTCATGAATTCGACGCCGACAAGGCGCGATTCCACTACGAGAAGTCCGGTCACTCCGGTCCGATCCAGCTTTCTGCTGCAGACGCCGCCTTTGCAGGCGCGGTTGACGCTGCTCAGCTTATTGCTGCTAGTGCGGCAGAAGCCGGGATTGAGATCGAAGTTGTCCGTGAACCATCGGACGGCTATTGGTCGAACGTCTGGAACAAGAAGGGTTGGTGCGCATCTTACTGGGGTGGTCGTCCGACGCAAGACTGGATGTACTCTGCCGCCTATACCGAGGACACTGAATGGAACGCTACCGCCTGGAGAGGTACGGAAAGCGCTGATCGTTTCAACGAAGTGGTCGTGGCGGCACGCTCCGAGACCGATCAGGCCAAGCGTCAGGATCTCTACTGGGAAGCACAGCGCCTGTTGCAGGATGATGGTGGCGTGATTGTCGCCATGTGGGCAAACTTCATTGCAGCCCACTCCAAAGACCTTGCCAACGACGGCAACGTCGCGGCGAACTGGGAGAACGATGGCAACAAGATCATGGAGCGCTGGTGGTTCGCATGATCGCTGTTTGAGTGATTTTGGGAAAGGCGGCCTTCGGGCCGCCTTTTCTTTTGCAGCGAATGGCGGCTTTGAGCCCAGAGCAGACACAGCGGCGGGAGTTCGGTTTTTTCCTATCCACTCTGGCCGTCAGACATGCCCCTTTGACCCAACCCATCGCCCTTCAGAAAGGCCGCAACGCTTGAGGCCAATTCTTCCCAGTTGGTGAATTCATGGTCCCGGATGGAAGGATCGAATTCCTGACCATCCAAAACAACATAACGCAGGACCTGGGACGCATAGAAATCGTAGCTGTCCGAACGAATGGCCCCCGACACCAGAAGCTCGTCGTCTGGGTTGAGGCCAGTGCGAAGCTTCATCTCATCAGCGTAGTCCTGCGCGTCTTCCCGCCCACTTTCAAACGCGGCTTTCAGACTAATCGACAGAAGCAACGTTGGCTTTTCGGCCAGCACTTTTCGGTTGGTGTCAACGAAGATTTCAAACGCTTTGGGATGGCGTCTTTCGTGAACCGGGGCTGCTAGAATAACTCTGTCGACGCCCTCGAACTCCAAATCACCGATCTTGTCCGACGTGTCAAAAAGCACAACATTCTCTCCGTTGTCGCGAGCCTGTTTTGCCACAAACTCCGCAATCTTTCGAGTTTGTCCTTCGATAGTTCCATAGGCAATTAGAACGGTCATGGCCCCCCTCCTTTGCGTGCAAATCTTAGAACGTTACGAGGCACATTGGCTTGTCTTAGATCAAGTTTTCGGCGCTAGGAAGGCGAACGGCGGCCATGTCCGCATTGCGGGCATTTGTCCCGCAGTTTCTAATCGGCCTGCAATGCCGCCGAAATCGGCACCAGCGTCACGCTTGCCGCCCGATTGCCCAGCAACCATTCCTGCAGAGCTTCAATCGTCAATTCAGACGTCCGCCCCACCAATATCACCGCCTCATCCTGACGTGCTCTGAACGCCGCACGATCCATTGCGCGGCGGATTTGCTCGTTACTCTCACCGCCTCCGTCGATGTCGCGGAAGATAAGACCCGTCGGCACTCCGGCGCGTTCAGCGCGCTGATGGGCGGTATTCAGGCCGCGTGGGAAGGTGATAAGGCCGTGCCCGGAAACTGCGACGACATCGACGACTTGAGCCACGGCAGCGCGGTCTGACTGGAAGCTGTCGCCGGAATTGTCCATGACGGCCACGGCTTCGGGTACGGTTTCAAAATTCACCCGCAAAGCCTGCTCGACGTCTTGAGGGGTCGCTGCGAAGGGCAGCGATGGGATCATCACGACCTCGCGTCCAAGAGCCCGATACTCGCTCGCGATAATGGCCGCTCGCGGCATTCCGGCGTCGATCGCGAATGCCACGGTATCCGGCAGAACATCCATCATATCGGACGAGAGAACCGAGTCTCCGACGTGGATCAGCACCACTGAGATCAACGGCGCACCACTGGGAACGTCAAACGATGTTGCCCATCGCTGCAGAGCGTTCGATCCCTCCAAAGGAGGACGCTCTGCCGTAATCGCAGTGGTCTGCGTGTCGGCTTCTGCTTCAGTGCTGATGTCTTGGGTGGCCTCTGCCGTCTCAGAGGGTGCTTCTGCCTCCGGTGCGGCCCCTATTCTTGGAAGCCGATCGGTCTCGACGTTTTGCGCCATGTTGCCGATCTCGTCGACAGGCTTGAAGAACTCGCTCTCCCCCCCGTCAACGCGAATGATCGCATTGGGCGCTTCGTCGGTTGAAGGGGCTTCGACAGCTTGCGGAGCCTCTGGTGTAACAGGTGCCTCGGCGCTTTCTGTCTGAATAATCTGCGGGACAATGCGTGGTGCGCTGTCGGTCACCTCTGGTGCCGGCGAAACGGGGGCCGGATCTTCAACGGCTTCTGGTGCCGCTTCTGTAACGGTATCAGCTTCTGGTGCAATCGCTTCGACAGGGGCTTCAGTCACGGTTTCAGGTGCGCTGGCGGGCGCATCGGGGGACCCAAGCTCCGGGCTTGTCGAAGGCGTAGTGCTGTCGCCAGACGCGGGACCCGTGACCGAAATGTCCACCTCTTCGGCAATCTCCGGCGTCTCACCCAACTCGTTCGGGGCGTCTACGGTCGGTTGCGGGACTTCCAACGACGACGTATCGAAAGCGGGTGGGTTTTCGACCGCATCGGTCGGAGCGACGACACCACCAACCGGTTCAGCCTCTGGCCTGGTTTCTGTCTCCGGCACCACAGGATCTGTTTCCGGTCGTGCCTGATCAAATTCTGTGCCAGCCGGGACCTCTACGGGCACCGCTTCGGGTCGAGGCAGGCTTAATTCCTGCCGTTCTAATACGAAACTGGAAACGGCCAGCATCGCAAAGCCTACGATACCACCCCAAAATATGCCTGCGAGAAAGCCGCGTCCCAACGCCCTCTCCTTTATCTGCTCTAATGCTCTTGGGTGCCTTGACGAATGGGGACACCTCTGAACAAGTATACCTGCGCTTTTGGCGCCTGACACCCCATATCTGCACACTGAGGCGCTTCGAGACGCAAAATGTTACTTCTCATTGATAATTACGACAGCTTCACTTTCAATCTGGTCCATTTTTTGGGCGAGTTAGGAGCAGAATGCGAGGTACACCGCAATGATGCGCTGAACGTACAAGAAGCCATGGCGCTACGACCAAGTGGCATAATTCTAAGCCCCGGTCCTTGTGACCCGGACAAGGCAGGCATCTGCCTGGCGTTGACCGAGGCCGCCGCAGAAACCAATACGCCGCTTCTTGGTGTCTGCCTCGGACACCAGACGATCGGACAGGTCTTCGGCGGCAAAGTCGTGCGTCATAGCGAGATTGTGCACGGCAAACTCGGGAAAATGCACCACAACGACACCTCGCTGTTCAAAGGGTTGCCCAGCCCGCTGGACGCGACGCGATACCATTCTCTCGTTGTTGAACGCGAAAGCCTGCCAGATGAACTGGAAATCACGGCATGGCTTGAGGACGGGACCATTATGGGCCTGAAGCACAAAACCAAGCCTATTCATGGTGTGCAGTTTCATCCGGAATCAATCCGCTCGGAACATGGACACGCCATGCTCCAGAACTTCCTCGATATCGTACCGGTGCCAGCATGAGCGATGCCATCAAGCCCCTGATCGCTGCTGCCGTTGATCGGCCGCTGACCCGCGAGGAAGCGGAAACGGCATTTGGCCTGCTTTTCGACGGTGAGGCCACACCAAGTCAGATCGGTGGTCTGCTCATGACGCTCAGAACGCGGGGGGAGACTGTCGAAGAATACGCAGCAGCCGCACACGTCATGCGGGCCAAGTGCAATAAGGTTTCGGCCCCGAAGAACGCGATGGATATCGTCGGCACCGGAGGCGATGGCAAAGGGACGCTGAACATCTCGACCGCGACCGCTTTTGTGGTCGCCGGCGCCGGCGTTACGGTCGCAAAGCACGGCAACCGCAATCTGAGCTCAAAGTCTGGTGCTGCCGACGCGCTCACGCAGATGGGTGTGAATGTCATGGTTGGCCCCGATGTGGTCGAACGGGCAATCAACGAGGTCGGCATCGGCTTTATGATGGCCCCGATGCACCATCCTGCCATTGCACACGTTATGCCAACACGCGCTGAACTGGGCACTCGAACGATCTTTAACATCCTGGGCCCGCTGACAAACCCCGCAGGTGTCAAACGCCAGCTGACTGGCGCGTTTTCCAAGGCCATGCTGCGCCCAATGGCGGAAACGTTGCAGGCCCTGGGCTCGGAAGCCGCATGGCTGGTACATGGTTCGGATGGGACGGACGAGATCACGATAACCGGTGAAACGGCTGTCGTTGCTCTCGCCGATGGGCAGATTTCCGAAATGAGCGTCCACCCTGAGGACGCCAAGCTGCCTGTCCACCCGTTTGAGGCTATTGTTGGTGGCACGCCGGAAGAGAATGGAAAGGCATTCCAGGCTTTGCTGGCTGGTGAGCACTCGGCCTATCGCGATGCCGTGCTTCTGAACGCTGCGGCAGCACTTGTTGTCGCCGGAGTCGCCTCAGATCTTCCCGGCGGTGTAGAGATGGCCGCGCAATCAATCGACAGCGGTGCGGCTCGCGAGAAGATCGAAGGTCTGGCCCGTGTAACGCAGGAAGCGACTGCTTAACCTGCAAAAATTGTACTTGCACCCGAAGGCGTATGACAGAGAACTTGGCTGCCAAAGACCTTGCGCCGGCGATGTAACTCGCTGTACCGCTGAATTATGACGTACCAACTGTCGCGACTTGGCCATTGGGCTCAACTGTCGTTCTTCGAAAACCAATGGCCTCGCATAGAACGCGCGTTGCGCGCCGAGGAGCGTACAATTCTCCCACCTGAACATCAGAGATTTGCAGCACTAGAAGCGCTCCAACCAGAAGACACCAAAGTTGTCATCCTTGGTCAGGACCCCTACCCGACACCTGGCCATGCAAATGGCCTTGCATTCTCGGTCACAAAAGACACGCCGCTGCCGCGATCTTTGAAAAACATTTATTTGGAGATGGAAGATGACCTCGGCCAATCCCCCTCGTCCGGTGATCTGTCTCATCTGCCAATGCAGGGCGTCTTGCTTCTGAACACCGCGCTTACCGTTCCTGCTGGTGACGCAGGCGGCCATGCGAAACTGGGATGGTCGGATTTGACACGGGATGTCCTGGCCTGCGTTTCGCAACAGGACTGCGCCTTTCTGCTTTGGGGCAATCACGCGCAGCGCTTTCGCGACGCCATCTTGCCCGCCAGCCACTTAATCATCGAAACCGCGCACCCTTCGCCGCTTTCAGCCCGACGCGGTTTCTTTGGCTCGCGACCATTCTCACGCGTGAATGCTTGGCTTCAGACACGCGGCGAAGCTCCTGTAAACTGGGCAAAAAATCCAAACGACGATTGAAGATAAGCTCTTGCATTTGCAGGGTTGGCGACAGCAGATGCGCAAAACGGCTTTTCACCATGAAGGCGACGCGCTATCTCCGATACATGAGCACCGCATTAGATCGCATCAAAGCTTACAAGCTTGAAGAAATCGCCGAAGCAAAGAGCGCGCGACCGTTTGCCGACGTTGCCGCAAGGGCGCGCGGTGCGAGCCCCACGCGCGGGTTTGCGAACGCGCTGATGAAGGCATCAAATACCGGCTACGGGCTGATTGCCGAGATCAAGAAAGCAAGCCCTTCTAAAGGCTTAATTCGTGCGGACTTTGATCCGCCAGCCCTGGCTGCAGCGTACGAAGCCGGGGGCGCAACTTGCCTATCGGTGCTGACCGACACGCCGAGCTTTCAAGGTGCCCCGGCATACTTGGAGGCGGCACGTGAGGCGACCAACCTGCCGTGCCTCCGCAAGGATTTCATGTACGACACATATCAGATCGCCGAGGCGCGCGCTTGGGGTGCTGACTGCATTCTCATCATTATGGCCAGCGTGACTGATGCACAGGCCAATGAACTTGAGGATTGCGCGGTAAATGATTGGAATATGGACGTTCTTATCGAAGTCCATGATGAAGAAGAGCTGGAACGCGCTAAATCTCTAACTTCCCCGCTACTCGGCATTAACAACCGAAATCTGAAAACCTTCGAAACCGACCTGGCCACGACTGAGCGTCTGTCTCAGGACGTGCCCTCGGATCGCCTCATGGTCGCGGAGAGTGGCCTGTTCACACCGGAAGATCTGGCGCGTATGGCTGCCATTGGTGCCCGAACCTTCCTAATTGGCGAGAGCCTGATGCGCCAGGCCGACGTAACGGCTGCCACAAGAGCTCTCCTGGCGAACCCGGTTCCAGCACAAGGGGCCGCATGATGTCTGACCTGACGCACTTTGACGACAACGGTGCGGCCCATATGGTCGACGTCTCTGGCAAAGCGCATACAGATCGCGTGGCTGTTGCCGAGGGTTACGTGAGGATGTCATCGGAAACGCTTGATATCATAGGCGGAGGTCGTGCGAAGAAAGGTGATGTCCTTTCGATTGCACGTCTTGCGGGCATTATGGGCGCAAAGAGAACTGCAGACTTGATCCCCTTGTGCCACCCGTTGCCGATCACCAAGGTCGCCGTGGAATTGACGTTGCAGCCAGACCTGCCGGGCGTTCGTGTTGAGGCGACTGTCAAGACGTCCGGGCAGACGGGTGTCGAGATGGAAGCCCTTACCGCAGTCTCAACAAGCTGCCTGACTATCTACGACATGGTCAAAGCCGTCGAAAAGTCGATGCTGATTGAAGGCATTCGGCTTCTTGTGAAAGACGGCGGCAAATCAGGACGTTACGAGGCACAATCTTGATTTCTGTGCAGGAGGCGTTGTCGCAAGTCCTTGCGTTGGCCACTCCTACAGCAACGGAAGTCGTTCCTCTCCGAGACTCACATAGACGCGTTTTGGCTGCACCAGTGACTGCCAAGCGCGCGCAACCACCCTTTGCGACTTCGGTCATGGATGGATACGCGGTTCCAACAAAAATCGTGGTCGCTGGCGACACCTTTGAAGTGGTTGGAGAATCTGCAGCCGGTCATCAATTTAGTGGCGAACTAAGTGTTGGTAAGGCGGTACGCATCTTCACAGGCGCAGCCGTTCCTGAAGGCGCTTTGCGGGTTGTCATACAGGAAGATGTTGTCCGTGACGGCAGCACGATACACGTGCAACCTGAATTCGATACGAAGTTATATATCAGAGAGTTAGGCGCAGATTTTAATGTGTCTGATGAGCTGTCTGCCCCTAGAACGCTGACATCCGCTGACATCACACTGATCGCTGCTATGAATGTGCCCGAAGTTAAAGTTCACAAGCGGCCAATCGTGGCGTTGATCGCTACTGGCGACGAATTGGTTATGCCGGGCGAAACGCCAGGCTCGGATCAGATTGTTGCGTCTAACGCATTGGGGCTGATGGGTTTGGTTGAACAAGCTGGCGGGAATGCTCGTATCCTCCCCATCGCAAAGGACAACGAAGGGTCGCTTCATCAGGCGTTTGACTTGGCGAGGGGCACCGACCTGATTGTGACCATTGGCGGTGCGTCGGTGGGTGACCACGATCTGGTGGGAAAGGTTGCCAAGGAACGTGGTCTGGAGCGGTCTTTCTACAAAGTCGCAATGCGACCAGGCAAGCCGTTGATGGCCGGTCGCATTGATGGCGCCGCACTCATTGGATTGCCGGGAAATCCCGTTTCTTCATTAGTTTGCGGTAAAATCTTCATGCAACCATTGATCCGTGCAATGTGCGGAGACACGTCAGAAGCCACCCCGCGCAGGCCTGCAACACTTGCCCACGACATTCGCTCCAACGGACCAAGAGAGCACTACATGCGGGCGACGCTCTCAGGCGGCACAGTCAGCGTTGCCGATCGGCAAGACAGCGGCTTGATGTCGGTTCTCGCGAATGCCAATGCACTTGTGGTTCGGCCACCGCATGATCCTGCCAGGAAGGCGGGCGAAGTCGTTGAGGTGATTGAACTTTAAGCGTTGACACGAAACGGGAACGCTTATAGAACATTTACTGAACATGGCGTCGATCAACGACTTCGAGCACAGGAGGTTTGCACCAATGCTGACCCGTAAACAACTAGATTTGTTAGACTTTATTAACAAGCGTGTGCAGCGCGATGGCGTTCCACCTTCGTTCGATGAGATGAAGGAAGCGCTTGATCTGAGGTCCAAGAGCGGCATCCACCGGTTGATTACCGCGCTTGAGGAGCGCGGGTTTATCCGTCGGCTTGCGCACCGCGCCCGCGCGATTGAAATCGTGAAGTTGCCCGATGCACTGGATAGTGGTCGCGGGTTCGTTCCCAAGGTGATCGATGGTGATCGCCCGGCGGCGGCCCCTCCGGCACAGTCGATGCCGGTTGAAGCCCATGCGCTTGAACTGCCCGTGATGGGGCGGATCGCAGCAGGTGTTCCGATTGCTGCGATCAGCGAAGAAAGCCACCGCGTGGCCGTTCCTGGACAAATGCTT
>CAZMRS010000043.1:0-10244 GCA_964568435.1 uncultured Boseongicola sp.
CGCTGCGCTTGCGGTGCTGATCTTCACCTTCATCTGGAACGACTACTTCTGGGCTGTCGTTCTCACGCAAGGTCCAAGCGCGCAGCCAGTCACGGCTGGGATTACCGAGTTTAACTCGCAGTTCCGCGCCGCTTACCATCTGATGAGCGCGGGCTCCATCGTCGCCGCCCTGCCACCGGTGCTGATGTTCTTCATCATGCAAAAGCACTTCATCGCAGGCCTAACGCTTGGTGCCGTTAAATAATGCAGTGTTGGAGATTGGACGACGGGCGTCAGACACTTGTTCTGGCCGCCCGTCGTACGCGTCTGCCCGAAGTCATGTATTGGGGCGCGCCACTACCTCAAGAAGAGAACCTTGAAACACTCGCCGAGGCCGACCGCCTCGACGTCACAGGCGGCATGCTCGACGAAAATCCCGATCTTTCGATCTGCCCTGAATCGGTGCGTACGTTTCCAGGCCAACCTGGCCTGATCCTTCGGGCCCATGACGGCACGCCGCTTCTGCCCAAGTTCTGCTTTGAGGCTGAAGAGGTAACCGACACCTCGCTGGTCCTGACATATCTCGACGCCGACAACGGCCTGACCTATCGCGCGCACATCTCGCTGGATACCGAAACCCACGTCTTCACACTGACATCCGAGATTGAAGCTGCAACTCCCGTGCACCTCCATTGGCTGGCGGCGCCCGTCATGCCCGCACCGCAAAACTCGGACGAAATGATCGACGTCTCCGGTCGCTGGTGTGGCGAGTTCCAACTGAACAGAACAGCGTGGTCACCTGGCATCCGCTACCGCGAAAATCGCACCGGTCGCACAGGGCATGAGCACTTCCCCGGTCTGATTGTTCTCGGCCGTGGAGCCACGAACACCCAAGGCGAAGCCTGGGGCTTCCACTACGGCTGGTCGGGTGGTCACCGCATGGTCGCAGAAGAACTTCCCGACGGGCGGCGGCAGATACAGTTTGGCCATGCAGCCCGTATGGAAACCGCGCCGCGCACACATTTCCGATCGGCGCCTCTTTACGCCGTCTATTCATCCGATGGCTTGAACGGCATCGCTGTCAGCTTCCAACGCGAAGTGCGCGATCGCATCGTCACTTGGCCGAACGCTGATCGCCCTCGCCCGGTGCACTACAACTGCTGGGAAGCCGTCTATTTCGATCACAAACTCGACGTCTTGAAAGACATCGCAGACCGCGCCGCCAAACTCGGTGCCGAGCGCTTTGTCCTCGACGACGGCTGGTTCGGAAATCGCGACGACGACACACAAAGCCTGTCAGACTGGCAAGTCGACCCGCGCAAATACCCCGAAGGTCTGCATCCACTCATCGACCATATTCACGGCCTCGGTCTCACATTCGGCATTTGGTTCGAACCCGAGATGATTAATCCAAACTCGAACCTCTTCCGCGCCCACCCCGATTGGGCAGCAGGCAGCGAGGATCAAATCCTCGGCCGGCAACAAATGGCCCTCGACATGAGCCGTGAGGACGTCCGCGATTTCGTCTACGAGCGCATGGCGGCGATCCTCACAGAATACCCGATCGACTACATCAAATGGGACCATAACCGCGTACTCCCGATGCCAGATGCATCTCAAACGCGTGGATCTTATGCCTTGATCGATCGATTGCGTTCAGACTTCCCAAATGTGGAAATCGAAAGCTGTGCATCGGGCGGTGCGCGCATCGACTTTGGCATCCTGGAACGCACACAACGTGTGTGGCTCTCAGATAGCAACGACGCGCTGGAACGCCTCTACATGCAGCACAACGCGGCTCTCTTCATCCCTGCCGCCATCACCGGCAGTCACGTGGGGCCGCGCATCTGCCATACGTCTGGCCGCCACCTCGACATCCGCTTCCGCGCTTGGGTCGCCGCCCAGCGCCACATGGGCTTCGAGATGGACCCGCGTGAGCTCAGCGAGGACGAAGAAGCGGTGCTGAAAGAAGTCACCTCGTGGTGGAAACACAACCGCGACTGGATGATTGCCGCAGATATTCTACGCCTTGAAAGCAGCGATCCTGCGGTCGTCGCCGAACAACAAAGTGCACGTGACGGATCGCGTTTCGTGGTCTTTGCTGGCAAGGCAACGACGTCTTCCCAGATCGCACCACGACCACTCCGCCTGACGCGCCTTGATCCAGCGGCGCGCTATCGCGTAAATCTCGTGAATAGAAATTCGGTGTCTTCGCTGTCTCGCGGAGCACTCGCCTTGAAAGACGGTCCACAAGCACTTTCGGGACAATACCTTATGACGCGTGGGATCACGCTGCCTTGGTCTTTCCCTGAAACAATGTGGGTATTGGAAGGGGAAAAAGTTTGAGCATCGCGACCTTTCCCGACCTCAAAGACGCATCCGTTGTTGTCACCGGCGGGGCCACAGGCATCGGCGCGGCACTGACTGAAGGTTTCTTGAACCAAGGGGCCAAAGTCGCCTTTCTCGACATTGCTGAAACTGGCGCAGCCTTTGCAAGCGAGATGGCAGAAGCCACTGGAAACACGCCACTTTTTTTGAATTGCAACGTCACCGCCGTCGCAGCGCTAAAGAAAGCTCTGGCCAAAGCTGCTGCCGCGCATGGACCCGTCACGGTTTTGGTCAACAACGCCGCAAACGACCTTCGTCACAATACTCTGGATGTAGACGAGGCGTATTGGGACGAAATGCAAGCGGTGAACTTCAAGCATCACTTCTTCGCCATTCAAGCCGTTATTCCAGGCATGCAAGCCGCAGGCGGCGGCTCCATCATCAATTTTAGCTCAATCAGCTACATGATGGGCATGGGTGATTACCCAGGATACACTTCGGCCAAATCCGCAATCACAGGTCTCACCAGATCGATGGCGCGAGAATTCGGCCCAGACAACATCCGCTGCAACGCTGTGATGCCGGGTTGGGTTTTAACCGAACGCCAGCGTGAACTGTGGGCGCCACCGGGCGCGATTGATGCCTTTATCGCGAAACAGTGCCTCAAGCGCGAAATCCTACCAGTCGATATGGTCGACCCGGTGCTTTTCCTTGCCTCCCGAGCCTCAACCGTCATGACCGGGCAAGCCTTGGTCGTTGATGCAGGGGTGGTCGTAACGGGCTGATGACTGCATCTTCCGCATATTCCGATTGGATCGCAGTCGATTGGGGAACCTCTAACCTGCGCGCGTGGGCTATGCGCGACGACACCGCTGTTGCGGAAAACACCTCTGACAAAGGCATGGGCACCCTTGATAAGGCCGGGTTCGAACCCGCCCTCCTAGAGCTGATCGAGCCTTGGCTCGGCACCCGCACAACGCCGGTCATCGCCTGCGGAATGGTCGGGTCCAGACAAGGTTGGGCAGAGGCACCCTATACCGCAGTGCCTGCCAAGCCGCTTTCGGGCGAACTTGCAATGCCGAATGTATCCGACCCCCGGATCGACGTTCGCGTCGTCCCCGGTCTCAAGCAGATCAGCCCGCCCGACGTCATGCGCGGTGAAGAAGTCCAGATCGCTGGCCTCCTGGCCGCCATGCCGAATTTCGATGGCATTGTTTGCTTACCTGGAACGCACACGAAATGGGCCCAGGTTTCCGCGGGGGAGGTCGTCAGCTTTCGTACCTTTATGACAGGCGAACTCTACGGTCTGCTCGCGAAAAACTCGGTGCTCCGCCACTCCATAGGCGACGGCTGGAACCAAGACGCTTTCCAAGCAGCCGTAGGCGATGCTCTGTCCAAACCCGAGATGATGGCCGCGAGGCTCTTCTCGCTGCGCGCAGACCAACTTCTGAACAAAACAGATGCCGGTCAAACGCGCGCGCACCTCTCCGGTCTTTTGATCGGCGCAGAACTTGCCGCCGCGAAACCCTATTGGCTTGGCCAGGACATCGTTCTGATCGGCGACCGCGCGCTGTCAGAACACTACGCAGAGGCCTTGCAAACCCAAGGTGCCACATCGCACATTGCTGACGCCACCCAAACGACGCTCGCGGGCCTCACTCAAGCCCACACGCGCATGAAGGAAGACCACGCATGAGCCGTCCACTGATTGCCATCTTACGAGGGATTGAGAGACGCGAAGCAGCCGACGTTGCCGAGGCGCTGATCGACGCAGGCATTGATCGTATCGAGATCCCACTGAACTCGCCTGATCCTTTCGAAAGTATCCAGCGTATGGCGACGGCCCATGGCGAGCATGCCTTGATCGGCGCAGGCACAGTGCTTTCTCCCGAGCAGGTTCAAGGCGTTTCCAACGCCGGTGGCCGCCTTGTCGTCTCTCCGAACTGCGATGAAGACGTCATCAAGGCGACTAAGTCTCTAAACATGCAATCATTCCCCGGCGTCCTGACGCCAACCGAATGCTTTGACGCCCTGAAATGGGGAGCAGACGGTCTAAAGGTGTTCCCAGCCTTCCAAATGGGCATCGACGGCCTGAAGGCGCTCCGCGCCGTTCTGCCCAGCGAAACGCAGGTTTACATGGTGGGCGGCGTCGGACCCGAAAACTTTGCTGATTGGCTGAAAGCGGGTGCCAATGGCTTTGGGCTTGGCAGCTTCCTCTACAAGCCCGGCGATACTGCCGCGGACGTTGCAGCCAAAGCAAAAGACACAGTCGCAACATGGGACGAGATCACAGCATGAAAGTTTTGAACGACACCGTCTGTTCTTTAGGCGAAGGCCCTCTCTGGCATCCCGTTCGAGAGCAACTTTACTGGTTCGACATTCACGGGCGCGGTTTTCACACGCTTGAAAATGGAACCACACGCTCGTGGAGCTTCAACGAAGACGTATCCGCCGCAGGCTGGGTGGACGACACTCACGTTCTCATGGCGACCGAAACCAGACTTCTTCGATTCAACGTCGAAAACGGCGAACAAGAGGACATTCTTCCCTTGGAAGCCGACGATCCCGAAACCCGCCCAAATGACGGCCGCGCCGATCCCTACGGTGGATTTTGGATTGGCACGATGCCGAAACACGAACGCACCCCGACCGGCAAATTCTACCGGTTCTACAAAGGCGAAATCACACCGCTCTTCGACGGCATCACCATCCCGAACGCCATTTGCTTCACGCCGGATAAGAAGCAAGCCTATTTCGTCGACACCATCGACAACCAGATGAAGCGCGTCTCGCTGGACGAGGAAGGCTGGCCTGTCGGTGAACCTGAAGTCTGGCTTGATCTCGCCGGCCAACCTTTTGGCGCCGACGGAGCGGTCATCGATGCGGCCGGCAACATTTGGAACGCGCAATGGGACGGCTGGCGCGTTGCCTGCTATTCCCCCGATGGCACACTCCTTCGCGAAATACCTATCAATGCCGCGCACACCTCCTGCCCAGCCTTTGGCGGCCCGGACCTGACCACTCTCTATTGCACAACAGCCGCCGGACGCGTAAGCGACGAAGATCGCGAAAGAAGTCAGGATCACGGCAAAGTCTTCTTCGAAGAAGGCGTTGCAAAAGGTCAGGCCGAACATCGCGTGATCCTCGGCTAACCATATTTTTACGGCGTTGTCGCGCATGACCCCAGAACTCGGCGTTTGCTATTATCCCGAACACTGGCCCGAAGACATCTGGGCCGAAGACGCGGCACGCATGGTCGAAACCGGGCTCTCTTGGGTTCGGATCGGCGAATTCGCATGGTCCCGTCTCGAACCAAAACCCGGTCAGCTTGAATTCGACTGGCTCGACCGCGCGATCGACGTTTTAGGCTCCGCCGGTTTGAAGGTCATACTCGGCACACCCTCGGCCACCCCGCCCCGCTGGATGGTCGAAAAGCACCCCGACATGCTGGGCGTTGACGCCGAAGGCCGCACACGGAAGTTCGGCTCGCGCCGCCACTACTGCTTCTCTCACGAAGGATACCGCGAAGAATGCCGACGCTTCGCTCGCCTCCTCGGCGAACGCTATGGCAAGACCCCCCATGTCCAAGCTTGGCAAATCGACAACGAATACGCCTGCCACGACACCACGCTCAGCTACTCCGCCGCCGCGCTGAAAGGCTTCCAGAACTGGCTCGCTCAAAAGTACCAAAGCCCCGATGCCCTGAACCGTGCTTGGGGCAACGTCTTTTGGTCCATGGAATACGACAGCTTCGACGACATCGAGCTGCCAAACCTCACAACGACCGAGCCAAACCCAGCCCATGTCCTTGATTTCAAACGTTACTCCTCCGATCAGGTGGTCGCGTTCAACAAAGTCCAGACAGACGCGCTCCGCCCGCTCACAGATAAACCGCTGATCCACAACTACATGGGCCGCGAACTGACGTTCGACCATTTCAAGCTCGGTGCAGACCTCGATATAGCCTCTTGGGACAGCTACCCCATCGGCTTTCTGTCTGACCGTCTCGAAGCGGACGAGGCCGACAAGGCCGCCTACCTTCGCCAAGGCGACCCAGACAACCAAGCGCTGCACCACGACCTGTATCGTGCCGTCGGTCGCGGTCGCTGGTGGATTATGGAACAGCAGCCCGGTCCGGTGAACTGGGCGCCATGGAACCCCGCGCCGCTCCCCGGGATGGCACGCCTTTGGGCCTGGGAAGCCATTGCCCACGGTGCAGAGGCAGTCTGCTATTTCCGTTGGCGTCAGGCTCCCTTTGCACAAGAACAGCATCACGCAGGCCTGCTTCGCCCCGACAGCGAACCCGCACCAGCACTGGCGGAAGCCGCCGACGTTGCACGCGAAATCGCAGAGTTCGGCCCCGTAGACCCCGCGAAAGGCCAAGTCGCGTTCCTCTTCGATTACGAGGCCGACTGGGTCTTCGGAACGCAGCCGCAAGGTGCCGACTTCAGCTACTTCCGCCTTGTCCTCGACACCTATCGCGCGCTCCGTCGCGCAGGTCTGTCCATCGACATCCTGCCCACCGATGCAAACCTCGATGGCTACAAACTCGTCATGGCCCCAGGGATCGCCATCATGGACGATGCACTGAAAACCCGTCTGGCCAACCACGACGGTCATGTCATTACAGGACCGCGCTCCGCCGCCAAAACCAAAGACGGGGCCATTCCAGTGCCGCTCCCGCCAGACCTGCCCGGGCTTGATACCCGCGTGAGCTTTGTCGAAAGCCTACCGCCTGGTATCGAAAACCTGTTCGAAGGTTCGGGAAGCTTTGTTCACTGGGCCGAGCGCCTCGAAGGTGATGCGACCGCAATCATTCGCACCAAAGACGACCATCCCGCCGTCGTAAAATCAGGCAATCTATACTACCTCGCCGGTTGGCCCGACCGTAAAGGCTACGACCGCATCATCGACCAGATTGCAACGTCGGCAGGCCTGATTATCGAACGGATGCCGCCTGGCCTCCGCGTCCGCGACACCGCGACCCACCGCTTTGCATTCAACTACGCCGCCCAGCCAACGATCTGGCGAGGTGTGGCCATTCCTCCGGGCGGCGTACACTGGATCGAAAAATAGTTTAGCATTAAACTAATCTGCTCTTACGGGCTTCTCTATCGTGAAATGCCAGTCCTCACCCGCAGATCGCGCAGCTATGTCATCGGGGATAACATCCGGGCCAGACAAGAAAACATTGCCGCCAAAATGGCGCAGCATTCGTGACAGCCGACGCAAGCGATCTCCGGTAATTTCGTCATAAAGTCGCGCAAATTCAGGCTGTTGACGCAAGAAGGCGACACGCTCTCTATGCCAACTGACTGATCGCTCGTGCGCCGCCTGAACACCGGGGAGAGCCAGCAATCCCGCGCGCTCTTCCGCAACGGGGGCATCGTACCGACGGATGGAGCGATCCACCTCAGCATTGTGATTCATACGGAACCAATACGCGACCCCCTGTCCCCGGTCGACGTGATTAACCCGGCCGCGATCGCGCTTCACAAGGTAACTCTCTGCACTCCTAACCGCGTAATGGTTCAGCGTAACGAGATCATATCCCCAGGTCTCAGACGACATCCGCCACCCATTGCGCCATTCCCGTGGAGGCATGGGTCGGCCATCTCCACCAATCCACCGGATGCGGTCGTGATCTACCAAGCCTTTCGGACGGTGCACGCCCAAGCGCCGGAACAGCCCGTCATTTTTGAACACTGTCTTGAAGCCCCAGGCTTGGTGCGGCCGCGCGCAATACTCCGGCGCGCAATGCTCGAATTGATGTACCACCGGAATGTCTTGAAAGGGTTCCAAGTCGCCATTGCCGAACAATCGCCAAGGCATGGAAATCACATTCGCATCGTCCGAGGCGTCAAACAGATCCGTCAGGCCGCCCTCGCCGACGTGGATGTTAATATACTCATCCACATCCATGGTGGCGCACCACGCGGCACCCCGCACGGCTGCTTCACTTTCCGCCGCGCGAAAGGCCGCGTACTGCGGGACATGCCCGGTCGTGCGGTAGGGGTTATCTCGTCGTTCCAAAACGCCTTCGGCCGCCAAAGCGTCCAGCAGTTCGTCCGTCCCGTCAACGCAGTCGTTGGTGTAGACAAGAAACCGATCCACGCCGACAACCCGATGATGCGCGATCCAATCAAGGATATACGGCCCTTCGTTTTTCATCGCCGTCACGACAGTCACGCCTTTCCCTGAAAAAGCGGGTCGCACAACTTCAGGTGCAGACAAGGCCTTGTCTTGAAACACTTTTTCAAACACGTTGCGAACATCGGGATCGTTGGCCAAGGCCCCCTTGTCGACAATCTGCGCAACCGGCGCCTCAGGATGGCGCAGTGCCATGGACCGCAAGAACCCCGGTTTCATATAGTCGCCGTGGGCTCCCCCGATCCGAATGTTCCGCCACACACTCGGGTCCGTCAGTCCAGCAGGCGACACACACCAACGGGTCGATTTCCGCCGCTCGTCCCGGCGCGCATAGACATGGTCCAAATGCCGGTCCCGTCCTTTCCGACGTCGCCAGGGATAGTACTCAGTCCCCTCCATCAGCACGACTTCACCGGGTGACCCCTCAGCGCGATCAAACGCCGTAGCCTCTCCATCCCCACCCAGCATCAAGTCAGACACATCCAAAAATGCCACCGACGCTGCCTTGGCCAAGAACCGGCGGCGCAACGCCTCTAACAGAATGGTCTCACGAAACGAGCCAAACCAACCGTTGCCGTCGCTCGCCTCTGCTCGGACATGTGCAGGGGCCGCCGGGGCCGCGCCCGCCGAACGAATGTCAATGTCCCCGGCCCGCCCCATTGGCCGATCCGCGGAAACAACCATGACCCTCACATCCCCGGACAGCGCGGCCAGTTCTGCTTCCAAAGCAACCTGAAAAGCTTTGCTTTCCTCTGGAGGAGAGCGATCGAAAATCAGTGCCCCGGTGATACCAAAACGCCGGTGATACAGGACCCAATCAAACGCTGCATTTGGACTCTCAGCAGCCCGAAAACCGAAAACAACACGACGCCCCTCAAAGACGTCCGTTTCCGCACCCATGGCTCCGTGTGCAGTCCTCGTGACAGCCAAAACACCGCCACCGACCGACCGATGCCAACACAGGTCGTCTCCATAGTGATCGACAATCCCGGCTTCGTCCGATCCGGACAAATAACTCCGGTAGCAAAGCCCATCCAATGACGTTGCGGACAACAACGGGCCAAACTGCGTGTCCTGAACGTTCAAAAGCCGTGAGGAAGACCGAGCGCCTGTCATCAAAAAACCCGAACATTATCAAGACGTAACAAGCGCTCGCAATCATCACGAAAACGCGTTTCCAACAGATCGCAGGTCACCCCATCCAGCCCGAGATCGCAAGCCAGACGCCGCGCCTCAGATGCGTCCCCGGCGGCACGTGAAACCAATGTCTCGCCGGCGCGGGTGCCCGCCGACTCAAAACCGGCCGACCCGAACAGATGATGCAACACATGGACCGGTCCGGTGCTGAACGCAGACGGTGTCAAAACAGTTATCCTGACATCGGGAAAGTTAGTCTGTGCCGAGGCAACCACATCAATCCAACTGGCTTCGTACAGGTCCTCCCACCGTGCGCCACGCACCCGCTCGTCCAGTTTTGCGCGTTGGATAGACCGAAACAGCCAATGCAACGGCTCAATGGCTAAAACGACGTGATCGACTGATGCCTCTAGAACCGCCGATATACCTCGCAGCATCCTCTCTGCTTCAGGGAACAATCGTCCAGACTTAAACGCAGTTGCGGGACGCCCCAGCCCGTACATCGCGGACAAATACAGATCACGACCCTCCGCCTTCTCAAAAATCTCCGAAAGGGATCCTGCATCTGCGTTGTCCCCGATCGCATCGCGCAGCGCGTGCGTCGCAACTACATTGCGGACAGCCACGAGACCCGCTGCTTCCAAGGCATC
>CAZMRS010000044.1:0-10226 GCA_964568435.1 uncultured Boseongicola sp.
ATAGACTTTTGCGGGTTTTAATTTGAGCAATACAAGTGCAGAAATATTGAGTTGAAATTGAGAAGCCGCGCCTTAGTACGGCGCCTCCACTTCACCCATGCCCACGTAGACAGACTTCAGCTCGGAATAGTGCTCAATTGCAGCTTTCGAGTTCTCGCGGCCCACGCCAGATAGCTTCGAGCCACCAAACGGCATTTCAACAGGTGCTGCGTTATAGTGGTTGATATAACAGGTCCCCGCCTCGAACGCTTTCGCCACCCGGTGACCACGAGTCAAATCCGACGTAAACACTCCTGCGGCCAATCCAAAGATCGTGTCATTCGCCCGCCTCAGAACGTCTTCTTCGGTTTCGAAATCAAGGACTGACAGCACGGGCCCAAAAATCTCCTCCTGGGCAATCGTCATGTCGTCGGTGACACCAGAAAACACCGTGGGTTCAATGAAAAACCCGTCCCGATCGGCGCGTTTCCCACCGTGAACTAATGTGGCCCCTTCGGCGACGCCTTTCTCGATATAGCCAAGCACAATGTCCATTTGCGCTTCGCTCACCATCGGTCCAAAGGTCACCGCTTCATCCAACGGATCGCCCATCACCACACCGGCTTTCAAACGTTCGACCAATCTTGCCACAAAAGCCTCGCGGATCGAGCGCTCGACAAAAACGCGAGTGCCATTCGAGCACACCTGCCCAGACGAATAGAAATTGCCAAGGATGGCCCCAGACACCGCTTTATCCAAGTCGGCATCTTCAAAGATAATCAACGGCGACTTGCCGCCAAGCTCCATGGTCACATGACGTACGCCCTCAGCGGCCGCCGCATATACTTTGCGCCCTGTGGGTACAGACCCCGTAAGCGAGACCTTGGCGACCCGCTCATCGCCAATGAGCTTTGCTCCAACAGCACCGCGCCCTTGAACAACGTTGAATACGCCATCCGGCAACCCGGCTTCCTTGAGAATCTCGGCCACCTTGAGCGCAGAAAGCGGAGTAGTTTCAGAAGGTTTGAAGACCATCGTGTTGCCACAGGCCAAGGCGGGTGATGCCTTCCAGCACGCGATCTGAGTTGGATAATTCCAGGCACCGATCCCCACGCAAACACCCAAAGGTTCGCGAATTGTGTAGGCCCAATCACCCCCGGGCAGTGGAATATGCTCACCGGTCAGACTTCCGGCCAATCCGCCGAAGTACTCCAGAGCGTCAGCCCCGCTTGTGGCGTCGGCCACTAGCGTTTCCTGCAACGGCTTCCCGGTATCCAGCGTCTCTAGTTCCGACAGGTCCCGATTGGCCTCGCGTATCATTTCAGCCGCGCGCCGCAGGATGCGGCCACGCTCCGTCCCGGTCATAGCCGCCCAAGCCGGTTGCGCCGCCCGGGCCGCCGATAAGGCCTCTTCCACAACAGCATCTGTGGCTTCGTGAACTCGCGCGATCACGTCGCCTGAGGCCGCGTAAATGCAGTCAATGGCTGGTCCCGCCTCATCTTCGACGTAGCGTCCGTTCACAAAATGGCTGGATGTTGGTTGCGCGCGCATGGGCCTCACTCCTCGGGTTACGTCTTCCGTCTGACCACGAAGTTACTCATCCCGCAAGAGACGCACCCCCTCGAACACCAAAAACTGCGAACAAAAAAGCCGCTCGCACTCAAACGCGCGTCTCGCTAGCGTTCCGATCATGGCCACAGACCGCCCCGTTCTAGGAATTCTCTTAATGCTAGGGTTTTGCGTCCTTGCTCCTCTTGGAGATTCCATCGCGAAACTGCTCGGCGGCAGCATAGGGGTCGGCCAGCTGGTGACGGCACGATTTCTCGTTCAACTCGTTATTCTCGCTCCGATTGTCTGGCTGACCGGCCGTGGACTGAGGCTCAGTCGTCGCGCAACAATGCTGACAGCGCTGCGTACGATCCTTCACATCATAGGCATTGGCCTGATGTTTCTGGCCTTGCGCTATTTGCCCTTGGCGAATGCTGTCGCGATCGCATTTGTCATGCCATTCATCATGTTGATATTGGGCCACTTTATCCTTGGCGAGGAAGTTGGCTCCAGGCGCATCGTCGCTTGCATCGTGGGGTTCATCGGAACGCTGCTTGTCATCCAGCCAAGTTTTGCCGAAGTCGGTTGGCCCGCCCTTCTGCCTCTCGGCGTGGCAGTTGACTTCGCATTGTTCATGTTAATCACACGGCAAATCGCCAAAGACATCGACCCCATCAGCCTGCAAGCGGTTTCCGGGGCAATGGCCACGGCGCTCCTTGTCCCGTTGCTGTTCATTCTCAACCCATTCGACTTTCCGGGATTGAGCATCACGCGCCCAGACGCCTCGGCCCAAATACTCATCATAACGATGGGCGTTCTCGGCACAGTGGCACACCTTCTAATGACTTGGTCACTACGCTACGCACCGTCAGCCACCCTCGCCCCGATGCAGTATCTTGAAATCCCCGTGGCGGCCTTAATCGGCTGGCTGATCTTTCGGGATTTTCCAAACGGTCTCGCGCTTCTCGGGATTTGCATCACGATTGCTTCGGGTCTCTACATTCTCGCGCGCGAACAGCGCCTCAGCCGGTCAGAGCCTTAACGACCGTTTCCAGTCCTGCCCTAGACGTAAGCAAAACCGCACCCGGCCGATCGAAGGTGATATGAACTGGACCAGTAACACGGTTCGAGGTCCCGATACGCCCCATCGGCGACAACACGTGCGGGTCGAGCGGCCACTCAAGCCCTTGAGATTTGGCGCGCATCTCAGCGAACGGAAACACCGAGATCCGACACCCAACCTCAATCTCCAAGGATATCTCTGAAGGCGCGTTGAAAACCACGTCCTCCGCCCCCACCAAAATCACGGGTTTTTCTCCGATTTGGACAAGCGCAGAAAGCGCCGCGAGCGAATGATCCAAACGCCCTCCAAAGAAGCCGACGCCCAGTATCAGTGGAGCATCAATCAGAGCAACCGACTTCTCGAAATCCGTTTTGTCCTGATCAATCGCTTCGATGACATTCGAAGCCCCCACGCGTTCTCGCGCCTCAGCAGAAATCGAATCAAGGTCCCCAATTGCGGCTTCAGGTGTATAGCCAAGCGCCAAGGCGTGATCCGCACCACCATCGGCAGCGATCAGTGTCGGAGCAATTTTTAACGCGTCTTCAAGTATTTCGGCGTCAACATCACCCCCACCAACAAGAGTGACGCCATGCTGGGATTGAACTCGCTTCTGATCCATGCCCGAATACCTTTGCTAGTCGCCCGCGCCACAATTGTGACGTGAAAATATCCCGTCAATTCCTTAGGAGTATCCCTATTTCCGACCCCGTTCTTGGTAAACACAATGTTGCTGGATAAGGGAGAAAGCGACCCGAAATGACAGGTTCGAACAAAATACTGACGGTCTCGTACGGCACGTTCAGCTGCACGCTTGAAGGATTTGACGATCCTTTCGGCACCATGCGCGGCATTGCCGAATACTTCCGCGACCTTGCAGCTGATGACCGTTATTTCGGAGCCGAGCCTCCCACGCCCGACGTCGAGATGCTGCAAAGCATTGCTCAGAAAGAGGTTAGCCGCCGTGTCGAAGCCCATGTTGGCGAAAGCGGCCTGGCGCTCCGTCAAGTGGACGAAGCCGATGCGATCGAAGACATCCCAGCAGAGCCCGCAGACGTTGAGCCTGCCGCGAGCGAAGAAGTAGACACCGAGATTTTGGTATCTGAGGACAGTGCCGAGTTGCCTGAAACGGACCTCGACGACGAAAGTGGCCCCCTCGCCTTCGACGATGATTATCTTATGGCGGACGAGCCAGAAGACGTCCTGAAAGTTGATCTCGACACGCCGACCCAGCCCGCATCAGGCGCACCAGCCGAAAGCGTGGCGGAAAAACTGCGCCGTATTCGCGCGGTGGTTTCCAAGTCCATTGAACCGAAAGAACCGTCCGAGCCTTTTGAGGATGCCCCGGACGCAAAAAGCGACGCCGGGGCAGCCGAAGAGCCACGTCAGCAGCGCGCCAAGACGCGGACGATCGAACAGTTGAGTGTCGATCTCTCTGACGAGGACGAAGGTGAAGAGGAAGAGTTTGAAGAAGAAGCACCGCTCACACTAAGTGATGACGCGACCGACAATGCCGACACCTCGTTGATTTCTGCGATTATGGCGTCCAGTCAGGAAGCCGATGAGGATGCTGACGAGGATGACACGAACCTCTTCGAAGATGCGGCAGAAGATGACCAGGACGAGGACGACGATTTCACCGAGATCGAAGCAGAACTCGCGGAAGACAACGATGACTTCGAAGACGTTCTGAAAGCAGCTCTTGCTCAATCTGACGATGAGACGTCAGAGGACGACGAAAGCCTCGAAGAAATCGAAGATAGCGATGCCGATGACGACGCAGACAGCGACTTTGAAGAATTCGACCTCGACGACGAAGACGATTTCGAAGACGACGAACCTGAAAGCATCGAGGTCGTGCCCGCTGCCACGTCGCGCAAGCCCTCTAAGCCGCTTGAGCCACTGTCTGAGGAGAATGGCAATTTTGGCCGACTGCTCCAGGAAACAGATCAGAAGTTCAACGAAGACGACGGCATCCGCCGCCGCCGCGTAATAAGCCAAATGCGCGCCGCCGTTGCGGCGACGAAGGCCGACCGCATTCTGTCGCGGATTGTTCCTCGCGCTGAACAGGAAGCAGAAGACCAAAACGCCTATCGTCAGGATTTGAGCCGCGCTATGACTCGTCGGCCAAGCTTTTCAGAAGTTGCACGCGCCGAAGCGGCAGCACGACCGGCGCCTCTGGTGCTCGTATCGTCACAACGTGTCGATGACGTGAAGCCGAAAAAGGTCGAAGCCAAAAGTGAAGAGGTGAAGGCGCTAGAGGCAGCAGAAGCCGCTGGCAGTTTCCGCGAATTCGCGGCCTCGATGGGCGCGAGAGAACTGCCTGATTTGCTCGAAGCAGCGGCGGCCTACAGCACGTTTGTAGAAGGCCAACCGCACTTCTCGCGCCCAGAGATCATGAAACGCGCTGCGCGCATTGACCCCGCACTCAAGGCAAGCCGCGAGGCAGGATTACGCTCTTTCGGGCAATTGCTGCGCCAAGGCAAAATTCACAAGCTCCAGCGCGGTCAATTCACTGTCGACGAGACAACACGCTTTAATCCGACACAGCGCTACGCCGGCGAGTAAGCTTCAGAAACGACAACAAAAAAGACCCCCTGATCGGGGGTCTTTTTTTGTTTAGACACCTGTTGCCACGATTGCCTCTGCAAGAACGGGCACTGTGCTTTCATTGAGGCCGGCAATGTTCATACGGCTGTCTCCAACCATATAGATCCCGTATTTCTCTCGCATTTCAACGACTTGCTCGGGCGTCGCCCCAAGGCGCGAGAACATGCCGCGATGGTCCGCAATAAAGTCGAACTGGTCGGAGTTTGTCCGCTGGCGCAGCGTCTCCGCCAATTGTGTGCGCAGCTTCAACATGCCAGCGCGCACATCCTCCAACTCTGCCTGCCAATCCGCCCGTAATGCCTCGTCTTCCAGGATCGTCGTTACTACTCGCGCACCGTGATCTGGCGGGAATGAGTAATTCTGCCGGTTCAAAAACGCCAACGTCGCCTGAGCCGACGCCTTGGATTTCTCCTCCGGTGCTATGGCCATCAAAAGTCCTGTCCGCTCGCGATACACCCCAAAGTTCTTGGAGCAGCTCGCTGCGATAATCACTTCTGGCAACCTGGACGCCAACAGCCGTGTTCCGTATCCGTCTTCCTCAAGACCATCGCCAAACCCCTGGTAGGCGATGTCGACAAACGGCACCGCGCCGGTGCGCTCAAGCAGGGCAACGACTTCATCCCACTCCGCAGCAGTCAGGTTTGCACCCGTCGGATTGTGGCAACAGCCGTGCAACAAAACAAGGTCGCCCTTCTTCACGCCTTTGAGGTCGTCCATCATGCCAGCAAAATCCACACCGCGCGTCGAGTTGTCGAAATACCGATATTCACGCATTGGAACGCCGAGATACTTAATGATCGACGGGTGGTTCGGCCATGTCGGGTTGGAAATCCAAATCGTCGCCGCGCGGTCCGCATACTGCATCAACTCCAGGCCCTGACGCACGGCGCCGGTCCCGCCCGGTGTCGCAACAGCCGCGACACGCCCGGCGTCCACGCTATCGGCAAGAATGAGACCACGCATTGCATTCGCAAACGCCGGATCACCTGCAAGTGACGTGTAAGCTTTGGTTTCCTGCGTCTCGACAATCCGCCGTTCGGCTTCCTTCACCGCGCGCATGACCGGCGTCACGCCTTCCGCGTTTTTGTAAACGCCAACCCCCAGATCCACCTTCGTCTCGCGTGGGTCTTCGCGGAACATCTGGACGAGAGCGAGAATTTTGTCTGCTGGTTGTGGTGTCAGGTCGGTCAACATGTGTCTGATCCTCAGGATGGTATGCGCGATAAATTCCTATCGCGCGTCAACGTGCGGCTTTTGTCTTCGCGTCGCACAGGCGTGAAACCGTTTTTTTGGTAGGTTTGCAAGGCTCTGTGGTGATCCAAGGTGCAAGTATTTACTGTCAGCTTGCTGATCCCTGCTCGATCCCAAGCTGTCAGGATGGCTGTGCGCAACAACCAAGTCCCCAAGCCACGCCCCACTGCCTCTGGCACCAAACCGAAATACGCAAGGTCAACGATACCCGCGCCATGCTCTTCCAAAAGGAAAAAGCCTTGCGGCCAGCCTTGGCCGTAAAGCACGAACAGAGACATCTGATCGCCTGCCAACCAACGCTCAATGTCCTCGTGTTCGCGTTGATGGATGTCTTCCCAAGCGTAGTCCTTTCCAACCGCATCATAGAGCGACAGAAAAAACCAAACCGGAGCCTCTTCGGCGTGGAGCAGTGAAACCTGAGCACTCGGAGGTAAATGCGGCCAGTCATAAGACGGGCGCTCTTCCATCTCCAGATAGGTGATTGTGTAATCAACAACCGTTCCGGCGGGTTGCAGTGTCATCCCGTCTCAACCTTCAGGTCGTTGTACATGCCCCACTCGGCCCATGACCCATCGTAGAGAGAATGGTGCCGATGCCCCATGCGCTCCAGCGCGAGAGACAACACGGCGGCCGTCACACCCGAGCCACATGTCGTGATCGCAGGTTTTGTGAGATCGACGCCTGCTGCTTCGAAAATCTTGCGCATCTCTGCGGGGGTCTTCATTGTTCCGTTTTCAGCCAGAAGCGTTTGAAAGAAAACGTTTTTGGAGCCGGGAATTCGGCCAGACCGAAGCCCTTCACGCGGCTCCGGCGCTTCGCCTTTGAATCGACCTGGCGCGCGTGCATCAATTATCTCGTGATCGCCAAGCTTGGCCGCTGAGGCCACTTGAGTTACATCACGGACCAAATGGTTTTGACGCGTCACTGTAATGTGCCGGTCGCGCATGACCGGCGGCAAGTCTTCCGTCGGACGTCCCTCAGCGACCCACTTTGGATAACCACCATCCAGAACGGCGATATCTGTCTTGCCCATGAGCCGGAACAACCACCAAACACGTGCAGCCGACATCAACCCGGACCCGTCGTAAACAACAACCTGATGTCCATCACCGACGCCCATCGCCCGCATCCGTGAAATGAACTTCTCAACAGGCGGTGCCATATGCGGGATTTCTGATCTCAGATCACTGATCTCATCGATATCGAAAAAGCGCGCGCCCGGAATGTGTCCACGATCATACTCCGCCTTCGGATCGCGAACAGAGGTCGGCAAATACCAAGACGCATCAAAGATGCGAAGGTCGGGGTCTTTCAGGTGCCGTTCCAACCAGTCCGTTGAGACCAGAGTTTGTGGATCGTCGCTCATTTTAACCCCCGGATGTCCTGACAAAGGCTGTGCTAAGCCTCAAGGCGCCACTTGGCAAGGTTTGACGGAAGCTCTTGACCAAGCCACCCCGCACACTCATCGTCCATCTCCGCGAACAAGGAGACCCAGATGCTGCCAGAATCAATGTTTGGTGTTGAGCTCCACGGCCACGGGGGCCCGGAATGCCTGGTCTGGAACGATGCCATCGCAACCCCAAAGCCGGGTCCGGGGGATGTCATTATTCGCGTCGGCGCGGCTGGAGTAAATAACACAGACATCAACACACGCGTTGGCTGGTATTCGAAAGGCGAAAACGACTCCGACGACGCAAGCTGGACCGGTGAAGCGCTCTTATTTCCGTTCATTCAAGGCATAGATGCCTGCGGTGAAATCGTCGCCGTGGGAGAAGGTGTTAACCATTCTCGGATAGGTGAGCGCGTCCTCGTCGAACCTTGCATGCGCGAGTTCGGCGGCGAAACGCTCAATCCCGTCTGGTTTTTTGGTTCTGACTGCAACGGCGCTTTCGCTGAATACACACGCGTCGCGTCAAGGCACGCTTACAAAGTCGATAGCAACCTCACGGACATCGAGCTTGCGTCCTTCCCATGCTCATACTCAACGGCCGAAAACATGCTCACCCGCGCACGTGTTTCAAGCGAAGATACCGTCCTCATCACCGGCGCGTCCGGCGGGGTTGGCTCGGCTGCCGTTCAGCTCGCCAAGGCGCGTGGGGCCACCGTCATCGCAGTGGCAAACGCCGCCGCCCACGACCATCTTGGAAAACTCGGCGCGGCGCGGACGCTTGACCGTGAAACCAACCTCATCGCGGCTTTGGGTCAGGAGAGCGTTGACGTTGTCATCGATCTCGTCGCAGGCCCCAAATGGCCCACACTGCTTGATGTGATGAAGCGCGGTGGCCGATATGCGGTGTCGGGCGCGGTCGCAGGCCCTATTGTGGAACTGGATGTTCGCACTCTCTACCTGAAAGACTTGAGTTTCTTTGGCTGCACCGCGCTTGAACCAGAGGTTTTCGGAAACTTGGTCAAACTCATAGAGTCGGGTTCGATATCCCCTTTGGTCGCGAAATCCTTCGCCCTAAGGGATATCAACGCTGCACAAACAGCCTTCGCAGAAAAAGGGTACGTCGGAAAGATTGTCCTAAAAGTGAGGGAAGATTAGGCGTTCTCGCGCAGCACAGCCCCTGCAAGATACAGCGACCCGCAAATCAGGATACGCGCGCCTGGATCTTCTTCGAGAATTTGATCCATCGCGTGTTCAACCGAGCTCGCAATGCAAGCTGAAAGCCCCACTTCTTTCGCAGCAGCGGCGGTGTCTTCTGCCGGCAGGGTCGCCATTTCACCGGGAATAGCGATTGCGTGCAGCGTTTCTGCCTGTGCAGCAAGCGGCTTGAGGTAGCCAACCACATCCTTGGTCGACAGCATCCCGCAGATCATGTGCGTACGACGCTTCGGCAGACCTGCCAACGTATCAGCAAGAGCCGCACCAGCTGCCGGGTTGTGCCCGCCATCAAGCCAAACTTCAGCTTCCCCGGCACGGTCGATCAACGGTCCCGACCGCAATCTTTGCATACGCGCCGGCCAATATGCATTCGTCACAGCACCTTCACAGGCGGCCTCACCAAATCCAAGGTGTCGTAATGCGGCGATCGCCATTCCTGCGTTCCCCAGCTGATGTGCGCCACGGAGGTTCGGCAGCGGCAAGTCGAGCAGTCCAGACTCATCCTGATAGATCAGACGCCCATTCTCCTCGCCCACATGCCAATGCTGACCACACGTCAACTGCTGTGCGGAAAACCGCACCGCCTCGCGTTCAATGACATCCAGTGCCTCGCTATGCTGAGGCCCAATCACAACCGGCACACCTTGCTTGATGATCCCGGCCTTCTGATATGCGATCTCGGGGATCGTCTCGCCCAGAAACTGCTGATGATCGAGGTCGATCTTCGTCACAATTGTCAAAGCCGGGCGATCGATCACATTCGTCGCATCGTGACGTCCGCCTAATCCAACTTCCAGCAAGGTCCAATCCGCGGCCTCTCTGGCAAATGCCAGAAACGCGGCAACCGTGGTGATCTCGAAATACGTGATCGATCCGCCGTCGTTCGACTCGTAAACCTCATCAAGATAGGCCGACAGACGATCCTCTTTGATGATCTCTCCGGCAACCCGAATGCGTTCGTGAAAGCGCGCGAGATGGGGGGACGTATAGGCATGAGCAGTTTGACCCGCCGCTTCAATACCCGCCCGGATCATCGCCTGCGTCGAGCCTTTTCCATTCGTACCCGCAACGTGGATTGTCGGAGGAACTGTCAGATGCGGATCTCCAACAGCGTGAAGACACCGCCACATCCGATCCAATGTGAGATCAATAATCTTCGGATGTAGCGCCATC